>JAFDZF010000017.1 GCA_018267055.1 Bacteroidota bacterium | reverse complement strand
GTTGTCCACGGCCATCACGGTGAGGCTTCCCGGAGCGCCCACGGCCGTCTCCGTTCCGCTCGCGCGGTCATAGCCGTAGAGCGGGTCCGCGATGGTGCTCGCGCGCAGGGTGCTGTCGATCGGGCCGCCGATGTCGCAGCTCACGTCCGCGATCGCGCACAGCGAAAGGGCGGGGTCGCGCAGGTCCTCGGCGCTGAGGATCTTCGGCCCGCGCGGGTCCCAGAAATGGCAGGCGATGTAGAGGTGCGCCTTCCGGGCGAACGGCAGGAAGTCGCCGTGGTGCCCGCGCGGGTCGGCGTGGAACGCGGCGCGGTCGAAGGGCTTGCCGTCATCACGGCGGTAGATGTCCGCGCTGCCCGTCATCGTGTACACGGGCCCGTCGAAGGTGCGCGTGAGGAAGTCGGCGGGCTCCACGCGGCGCACGCCGGCGCGGTCGAGCGTTTCCATGGCGCCCTTGCCCACGCGACCGCCGCCGGTGAGCACGATGCGCAGGTCCTGGGGGATCGGGAAGGCGGCCAGGCGCTGGTCCATCTCCGCGCGGTCATGGCATCGGTGGGCGGGCAACAGGTCGGGGCCGCCCATCGTGGCCTGCCAGGCACGGAACGCGTTGTAGGCGCCCACCACGCCGGCCCAGCGGCCGAAGGCGAGGACGCGCTCCCCCTTGGTATCGGTCAGTAGCTCGTGGTCGATCAGCGTGATGCGGCGGTCGAGCACGGTGCGCAGCAGCTTGCGGTTGTGCGGCTGCTTCTTGATGGTGTGCGAGAAGATGAGGTAGGCCTTGTCCGCCATCAGCATGTCCTGGGGGATCTCCTTCACGCCGATGATGAGGTCGCGGTCGGTGAGGTCCTCCGTCACGCGCACCTGCTGCGCGGTGTATTCCGCGTCGGTATAGGCCCGCACGGGGCTGCGCTGCACGGCGATGTCCACGCCCAGGAGGGCCACCTCGCGGCATTGCTTGGGTGTAAGGGGAGTGCGCCGGTCGGGGGGGCGCTTGCCTTCGCGGATGATGCCGATCTTCTTATACATAGCGGATGATAAAGGCTCCGCGGGGAGCGGGCCGCCGCGAAAGTAGGCGTCCGGTAAGGGTCGGCCCGGGCCATCTGCGGCGTACCTTTGCATCCTGTTCTTTGGACGACGCACCTTGGGGCCGACCTGGTTTCGACAGCGGCTACGTAGTGCGTGTAAGCATGCAGAGCGGTGGGGAACGGCTCTTCAAAACGATCTCCACGCCTTAACCGGCGACAACAGCTACGCTCTCGCTGCCTAATAGCCTCAGGCTATGAAGCTTTATCCGCGCGAACAACAGTAACGCGGACGAGTACCCCTCGGGACCACCTGTCCTCCAGGTCCCGGACCCGGGGTATCAGCTTGGCGGACTGGTCCATGCGGTGGTCCGAAGCATGGGCGAGACAACAGGACCTAAGCCACGGCTAGGGTGACGATCCCCGGGCCGTGGTCGAAAACCAATGATCGCCTAAGCATGTAGAAAGCCCGCGTTGCGGTCGTTTGGACGGCGGTTCGATCCCGCCCGGCTCCACTATGTGAAAGCCCGCTGCCAAGCGGGCTTTCGCGTTCATACGACTTTCCTTGATGTACCCTGAGCTCGTCGAAGGGTGACGGTACCTGTCCGATCACTGCGACCGTCCATCCAGGCAACTTCTTCCTGCCTCCTGCGTCAATGCCATCCGACGCCGATCAGGCGTCACCGGAACGCATGAGGAATGATCGTACATCAATGGAGCAGGGCATGCCACGCCTCCGCATCGGAGGGCTGGTCGCACGGGGCCTGCGCGGGAGGGCCGGATGAACGGCATCCGTCCGCAGCGCACGACCCGGCCCGACGCCGGGTCTTTTGTTTTCAAGCGTATGAACGAACAGGAAAAGGAGATGGGATATGGAACGGATGGAGATGGACGTGATGATGATCCGGGTGAACGCCTGCATGCAGAGCGGACGTTATGCGGAAGCGCGGCGCTTGCTGGAGCAGGTGCTGGAGGAGGAACCGGCGCACGGGGTCGCGCACGGCATGCTGGGCTGGATGTGCTGGTCCCTGGTGGACGACCACGCGCGTGCGCTGGTGCACTTCCGGAACGCGGTCCGTTGGGCGCCGGGACATGCCGTCACGTGGATGCACTACCTGCACCTGCTGGCCGGTGACGGCCTGGAAGCGGAGCTGCACGAAGCGTACGGTCGCGCCCTGGGCGTGGCGGGCATCGACCGGGCCGAGGTGCACCTGCTCGTGGCGCACTACCTGGAGCGGACGGGGCGCGACGCCGACGCGCTCACGGTGTACCGCAATGCGCTGCGTGCGGCGGCAAGCCATGCGGCCGAAGGTGAAGCGCGTACCGCCATCGCACGGGTCCGGCGGCGGATGCACCGGGCGCGGTGGGCGCGCCTGTGGGGGTGATGGGACGGGGCGGATGCCGCAAGGCGTCCGCCCTTCCGTCGTTGTCAGAAGCCGATGCCCACGCCCGCGCTGATGATCGGGCCCTGGTTGAGGTATACGCTGTTCGGGTCCTGCAGCACCTCGAACAGGATCTGGAAATAGATGGAGCTGCCGCTCCCCAGCGGCTGCACATAGCCCGCGCCCAGCAGCAGGTGCGGCACCCAGATGCGCTCGATCGCGTTCTCGCGGGTGAAGAAGCGCTCGGCGTTCAGGTGCAGGAACTCCGCGTGCAGGTAGGCCTGCTCGATCACGCGGTAGCGCGTGAACACCCGGTAGCCGTACGCGTTCTGCTCGATCGGCGGGGAGAAGCGGTTGTCGCGGTAGTACCAGTAGCTCAGCCCCAGGCCGGTGGAGAGCTTGCGATCGTGGTCGAGGTAATAGCCCACCAGCGGATCGAGCTGGATGGCGGTCACCGAGCCGAAGTTCAGGCCGATGCCGCCGCCGAACCAGATGCGGTCCTTGAATGGGATGCGCTCCTTGGGCGGGGCCTGCTTGGCGACGTAGTCGGTGGTGTCCTGCGCATGTAGCCCGGTGGCCATGGCGGACAGGAGGAGGAGGGCGAGCAGGTGGCGCATCGATGCGAAATTTAGGTCAGGCGGCCTTGCTGGCGTGCGCGGCATAGCGCTGCTCGAACCCGATGGTGAGCCAGACGCCGCGCGCGATCATCCAGCCGATGAAGGCGGCCCAGATGCCGTGGAGGTGCCAGCC
>JAFDZF010000179.1 GCA_018267055.1 Bacteroidota bacterium | reverse complement strand
ATCAGGAACACCGGCCAGTCGAAGTGGGCCGGCAGATAATCCTGCAAGGCCATCATGGCGGCATCGGCCCGGAGGCCGCTCCCCTTGGCATGCAGGTGGTGCAAGGGTTCTTCCATGAAGGTGTACAGCAGCAGGACGCCTGACGCGACCAGTGCGGACCAGTGCCGCTTCGACGGCCGGAAGGTGGGCGCCTGCGCCCGCTTGTGCAGCAGCAGCAGCCCCAGGGCCGCCAGCCCCACCGAGACCAGGCAGGGGGCCAGCACCGGGCCCACCCACACCACGGGCAGCAGGAACAGGATGTCCCAGGTGAACAGGCTCACTGGCCATCCGAGAATGGCCTTGAGAAAGACGTAATAGAACAGGTCCCACACTGCGAAGCCATAGCAGAACCAGGCGAACCGCTCCAGGCGTCGCCGCGTCAGCAGGGCGCCCGGTGCCAGCAGCATCACCAGCGTGCCCAGTTCCCGCACGAGCTCCGTCGCGGCGATGCGGCGGTCCAGCGCCACCAGGGGGAAGGCGAAGCCCTGCGGATAGTACAGTGCGCGCAGGTCCACCACCACGGCGGATTCCAGGAACGCCATGGCCACGGCGAAGGCGGTCATCCACGGCAGCAGGGCCTTCCAGGAGCGGGCGGTCGTCATCGGTGCAGGCGGAGGCCGGCCACCAGTCCGCGGTGGTCCGAGCCCGGGATGGGGAAGGAGCAGGGTGCAAGGATATCCAATGCCGGATCGGCCAGCACGTGGTCGAGCGGGATCAGCGCCAGCCCGGCGACGGACGGCCACGTGGCGGATGGCGCGTCGGCGCTTTCGCGCAGTCCCGTACTGGCGCAGAGGCGGCGCAGGGCATGGTCCCAGCTCACCGTGTTCAGGTCGCCCACCACGGCCACCGGCCGGTCCGATGCGCCCACCACCTCGGCCAGCCGGTCGAGCTGCCGGTTGCGGTCGCGGAACTCACGGTAGCTGCCGGGCGACGAGGCATGCACGGCCAGCACCCGTACCGGGCCCGCCTCGGTGCGCACCGTGGCGTCGATCACCGGCCGCTCCGTCAGGTACAGCACGTCCGCCTGTTCGAAGGGCCGCCTGCTGAACAGGGCGATCCCATAGCAGTTGCCGCGCGGGGCGATCCGGTGGTAGGGATAGTCCGCTCCCAACCCTTGCACCAACGCGCTTGCCCAGCGTGCGTCCACCTCCTGGAAGGACAGCAGGTCGGCATCGGTCGCCCGCGCGGCCTGGAGCACTTCCGCGAACGCATCGTTGGGCTGGAACACGTTCAGGTGGGCGATGCGGAGATCGGCCTCCTCCACGGCCCCGGCCGGCGCGGTCCGGGCGGGCACGGCGGGCATCGCCACCAGGAGGGCCGCCCCAGTGGAAGCTCCCGCGAGCCACCAGCGGCGCTGCCAGGCGCCCAGCCCCGCGAGCACGCCGAAGAACAAGAGCCATTGCAGCAGGAAGGCGCGGACCAGCATGGGCAGGAAATGGTCGGGCGCGAACGCGAGCACCACGCCCAGCGCGAGCACGGCGCCCGCATGCAGCGGCCCGTCGGGGAAGCGGAGAAGGAGCGTACGCATCAGGTGGTCCGCAGGGTCTCCAGGGAACGGATGTCGCGCAGCACCAGCCACAGCGGCACGGCGCCGATGACCCCGAACGAGGCGTCCACGCAGCGCCAGAAGAAGGGGATGCCGCGCACCGGCGCCCAGGCGAAGGCGAGCACCGGCACGAGCGCGCAGGACCACAGGCCCCATTCGATCACCCAGCGGTTGCGCACCGGGTCGCGCAGCGGGCCCACGAATGCCAGGCCGATGACGATGTGCGCGAAGGCCAGCCAGTCCGTGCCGTAGAAGAGCAGGGGATGCTGGGCGGCCACGTCGGCGATCGCCGCGGCCACCTGCGCCGACCAGGCGGCCATGGGGCCGCCCCAGCCGGCCATGGCGTCGGCCAGGACGCGCGTGCCCCACTCCAGCGGCACGGCGGTGAGGCCCGAGGCCCAGAGGGCGGCGACGAAGAAGAGGATCCAGCGGCGGATGCGCCGTTCCAGCCGCGTCTCGGACGGGATGGACAAGGATGGTGCAAGGGAGGGCATGGCTCAGTCAGTGTCCAGGTGGCGTGCGGCCAGGGCCGTGCGGGTGCGTTGGTCGGCCCAGGTCCAGCTTTGCCAATGCTGGGCGGCTTCGCGCTGGAGGAACCGGGCCCGTTTCGCGTCCAGGTCACGGTCGAAGTCCGCCGGCACCAGGTGCTCCACCCAGCGCACCTCGTTCTCCCGGTGCTTCGCCATCTGTCGGCGCACGGCGTCGATGTCGTCGTAGATCAGGGGCAGCACCTTGTCGCTCATCGCGAGGTAGTTGTCCACGTCGATCTCGCCGCTGTTCCAGTGGTGCAGGTTGTAGCGCACGATGGTGCTGTCCCAGTCCACCAGGGTGAGGCCCACCATCACCGCGAAGGCGGCCCAGCCGTTCACCTTCACCAGGTAGAAGAAGGTGCGGCGCTCGCGCACCTTGATGTACAGCGTGACCAGGCCCACCAGCATCAACCCCAGGAAGACGATGACGCCGATGCGCTTGTAGGCCAGCCCGTGGAAGGCGATGTAGTGGTAGTTGCGCAGGAACACCGAGATGCCGAGGATGAAGTTCTGCGCGAGCCAGAGGAGGGCCAGCAGCCGCAGCGTGCGGTTGGCCGGGTGGAAGTTGAGGTTGCCGCGGAAGAGGTGCAGCAGGATCGCCATGCTGAGCAGGATGCTGATGATGAGCAGCCAGGTGCCTTCATGCACGAACTCCTTCAGGCTGAAGCCCGCGGGGACCTCGAACCCGAACCACAGCCAGTGGACGTCGATGGCGTTCACCACCCCGAGCAGCCCGTTCACCAGGAGCAGCAGCAGCACGCCCATCCGCCGCTCGCGGTCGAGCGCGTTCATCGGCCGGGGAGCCATCCAGAGCGGCCGCTTGAGGCGCCGGCGCACCATGCCGTCCAGCAGGCCGCTTTCATGGCGTGCGGGCCCCGTGACGCCGTTCCGCACCAGCAGGCTCAGGCTGAACAGGAGGCCGAGCCCGAAGAAGAGGGTGTGCGGCGTGAACACCTCCCCGAACGTGTCCGCCAGCCATTCGCCCAGGCCGTCCAGGAAGCCCGCGGTCATCGCCTCGAACCGGCTGTTGGCGTTGCGGTAGAGGAGGAAGTACACCGTGGCCACCACCACGGGCAGCACCACCAGCCCTGCCCACCGGCGTCCGCGTCTGGGCGTCGTCCGTTCGCCGATGGCCGCCCCCGCCAGCCCGACCAGCCGTGCCGGTGCGAGCACCGCCCCGCTCAGCCATTGCAGCAGGCCGGCGATCGTCGTGCGCAGGGCGGGTTCATGCGCCAGCCCCGCGAAAAGGAAGAGGCCGCCGAACACCGCCACCGTGGCGATGATGGAGCCGTGGACCACCAGCATGCACGCACTGACCAGCGTCCCCAGCGCGGCCGCGCGGGCACCCCGGGACAGCGATCGCCAGCCCACGTCCGCCAGCACGAGCCCGATGATCAGCAGCGCGAAGAGCGACAGGTTGACCCCGATGGCGTGCTGCCAGAAGAGGCGGTCGAAGAGGAGCGCGGTGAGCAGTACGATAAGGGTGGTCCTGCGGGCGGTGTTCATGGCTGGATCGGATGGGTAAGGGTAGAGGTCCGTCCATTCATTGCCGGAGATCGCGTTTCAACAGTGCGTCCATGGCGTCGAGGTGCGCCCGGAAGGCCTTGCTGCCCGCTGCGGTGGCCTTGTAGGCCGTGTTGGGCCGGTTGCCCACGAAGCGCTTCTGCACCTGCACGTACTTCGCGTTCACCAGGGCCGCGATGTGGCTGGCGAGGTTGCCGTCGGTCACCTCGAGCAGCTGCTTCAGGGTGTTGTGCTCCACCCGGTCGTTCACCACCAGCACGGCCATGATGCCGAGACGAACGCGGCTTTCGAACGCTTTATTGAGCCCCTCGATCATGCCTGCTCCTGTTCTCCCCGAGCGGGTCCTTGTTCATGCCGGTACCACATCAGGCCGCCGTACACGATGTGCAGCACGCCGAAGCCGAGCGCCCAGAACATGAGGCCTGCGCCCAGCCAGAAGAGGGCCGCCAGTCCCAGCACCAGCTCGCTCAGGCCCAGCCAGCGGATCTCGTCCAAGGTGTACTTGGCGGCGTTCAGCAGGGCGAGCCCGTAGAACACCAGCGTGGCCGGGGCCACCAGGCCGGGCAGGCCGTAATGGAACAGCGCCAGGCAGAAGATGCCGCCGGCCGCGAGGGGGATCAGCATGTTGATCATCAGCCGCCGCGCGCTCGCGTCCCACAGGTGCTGCCCGGTCCTGCGGCCGCGGCGCCAGGTGAACCAGAACGCCCCCAGCAGCGCCACCGCCAGCACCAGCACGGCGTCGGTCAGCAGGGCCATCACCAGCCCGTCCGCCGGCAGCGTGTCCGTGCGCGGAAGGCCGTAGGTGAGCGTGTCCGCGCGGGCGCCCTCGAAGGCCGAGAGGTGGTATTGCGCCAGGCGCGCGCCGCCCAGCGCCACCACCCCCGCGAACACGCCGCTGAGCCCGCTCAAGGACAGGAAGCGGGTGCTGCGCTCCATCAGGGAACGGATGTGCGCGAGGTCCGTGGCGTGTTCGTTCCGGTCCATTTTCAAAGTGCTTTGAGATGCAAAGTAAATGACGGCGGGGATATCCTGCAAGAGGAGGGTGCCGATCAGTGCGCGTGCGAGGTGAAGTAGGCCAGGGCGGCCCCGAGCAGCACGGTGATGAAGCGCTTCGCATTGAAGCGGTGGTCCGGCGTGGCCTCGAAGATGATGGTGGTGCTGATGTGCAGCAGCATGCCGATGGCGAGCGCGAGCGCGGCGGTGAGGAAGCCTTCGCCGATGCGCTCGCCGAAGAGCGAGCCGCACAGGATGCCCGCCGGCGCCGCCGCCGCGAACACCGCCAGGATGGCCCAGGACCGCCCCGTGCCCAGGCCCGACCGCTGCAGCACGGTGGCCAGCGCGATGGCCATGGGCATCTTGTGCATCAGCACGCCCGCCACGAAGGGCACGTCGCCACCCACGCGCGGGTCGGCGAAGGGGAGGCCTTCGGTGAACGAATGCACGCAGAGGCTGAGCAGCGTGGCCAGGGGCAGGGCGTGGCGGTGGGTGTGCGCGCCGTGCGCATCGGCATGCCGGGCGGGCAGGTGCATGTGCCCGTGCTCGATGCCGTGGCTGAAGAACTCCAGCACCACCTGCAGCATGAAGCCGCCCAGCACCCAGGGGCCGATGCCGTGCCCGCCACGCTCGTAGAGCTCGGGCAGCATGTGCAGCACCGTCACGCTGAGCAGGAAGGCCCCGCTGAAGGCGAGCAGCAGCTTGATGTGCCCCGCATTGCCGGCGTTGAAGCGCACCCAGGCGCCCGCCGCCAGCGGCAGCACCAGGAAGAGGGTGAGGAGCAGGGGGAGGTTCATGGCCGTTCGTTCCCAGCGGGCAGGCGGGCCCACACCACGATCCGCTCGGAGGCCGCGGGATCGAAGGGGCGCGGGTCGGGCCCATCGGTGATCGCTTCGATGCGGAGCCCGCTGCGGCGCACCATCGCCTCCACCTCGTCCACGCGCCAGGCATGCACCCGTTCCTTGAACTCCTTCGTGCAGCCGTGGTCGTCCACCTGGATGCGCTTGACGATGTCGCCGCCGTCCAGGGAGCGCGTGATGGTGAACCGCACCTGGTGCGTGTCGAGGCGTTCCTGCGGCACCAGGGTGTGGCGCACGTGCTCCCCGTTCATCAGGTCCAGCACGAAGGCCCCGTCCGGCTTGAGCGCCCGGGCCGCGGCATCCACGGCGCGTTGGTCGTCGCCCCGGTCCCTGGAGTAGCCCAGGCTGGTGAAGAGGCAGACCACCGCGTCGAACCGCGCCTGGGCGAAGGGGGCGCGGATGTCGTGCACGTGGAACTCCGCCTCGGGCACCCGCTGGCGCGCTTCGGCGATGCTAGGGGCCGACAGGTCCACCCCGGTCACCCGCAGGCCCGCCGCGGCGAAATGCGCGGCATGGCGGCCCCGCCCGCAGGCCAGGTCCAGCAGCTGGTCGCCCGGCCGCAGCCCCAGGCGGCCGATGATCAGGTCGGCCCACAGGCGCGCGTCGGCCTCGTCGCGATGCCCATAGAGCAGCGCGTAGTAGGGTGTTCCGAACCAATCCTTGAACCAGGCCATGGCCCCGT
Source organism: Bacteroidota bacterium (assembly GCA_018267055.1). GTDB lineage: Bacteria > Bacteroidota > Bacteroidia > Flavobacteriales_F > PHOS-HE28 > PHOS-HE28. The sequence continues at coordinate 6,129 of JAFDZF010000179.1, read as the reverse complement.
GGAGAAGCCCGCGAAAGTAACGTGGCGGACCCGCTGGCGTCATGTCCGGCGCCGGGTTGACAATTCCGTGGATAACTCCCCCGTCCGGCGGGGAGGGGCCCCGGCCTGTGGGGTTCCTTTGCCGGAAGGCCAACAGGTCCGTCCACCCCGTCCATGGTCAGTCGTGTCTTCGATCTGTACGATGAGCTCGAGAAACAGCGCATCATGCTCTCCTTCAAGGGTGATCTTTCATCCGACCTGGTGACCTCGCTGCTCGGGCTGATCGAGCGGAAGATGGAGCTGATCGAGCCCGACCACCGCGTACGCAAGCGCGTGTTCAATGTGGTGATGGAGTGCCTCCAGAACCTCTACCACCACAATGCCCGCGTATCGGTGAAGGACGGTGAGAAGGTGCGCACCGAGGAGCCGCAGGGGGTGGTCATGATCGCCCACGACGACCGCGGCTATTCGGTGCTCACGGGCAATTTCATGGCCAGCGACGAGGTGAAGGGCCTCAAGGCCCACCTGGACCGCATCAACGGCTGCGAACCGGAACAGCTGCGCGAGCTCTACAAGGAGACCCTGAGCGATGGCCGCTTCTCCCGCGTGGGCGGGGGCGGGCTGGGCATCATCGACATCGCGCGGAAAAGTGGACGTAAATTGGAGTACGGTTTCGTGCCATTGGACAATGAGAACGCCTTCTTCAGCCTGAACGTGAACGTGACCGCCTGAACCCGACCGACCCATGGCAAGCATCCATATCGACGGAAGTCCCAAGACCCCGACCGTCAGCTTCGACGAGAGCACCGGCCAGCTCGAGCTCAAGGGCCGCTCCATCCCGGAGAACTCCATCGAGTTCTACAAGCCGCTCATCGACTGGATCGACAAGTACGCCCGCGATCCCAAGCCCCGCACCAGCCTGCGGGTGCAGCTGGAGTACTTCAACACCAGCTCGAGCAAGTGCATCCTGGACCTGTTCAAGAAGCTGGAACTGGTGCGCAGCTCCGGCAACGAGGTGACCGTGCTCTGGCATTACGAGCAGGATGATGAGGACATGCTGGAGGCCGGCGAGGACTACCAGGCGATCATCAACATCCCGTTCAAGATGATCCAGATCGAAGAAGTGGACGGTACGAAGTGAGCGTGCTTCCCGTGTGAAGGGGCCCTGGCTCCGGCGCCGCCGGTCCCGGGGCCCTCGCGTGTTCAGCGGCCGTCGGAGGCGCCGGGGCTGAGGCGGGCCACCAGCCTGGGGAGCAGGTCGAGGTGCAGCGCCAGCGCCAGCAGCAGGGTCATCGCCCACAGCAGCCCGGTGTTGGCCCACAGCGTGGGCACGCTCCAGCCGAAGACCCGCTTCATCGGCGCATAGAAGTGGGCCGCGAAGAAGCCGCCTTCGCGGGGCTGCACATAGATGGGGTCGCTCTTCTGCACCAGCTCGCCGTCGGCCTCCACGATCACGTTCACGTCGTTCTTGTTGGTCACGAAGTCGGCCAGGCTCTCGTTGCGGTTGCCGTCCAGCAGGGCGAAGTAGCGCTCCCGCAGCTCCGGCGTGGCGGTCATCGCGGCGATGCGGGCCTCCTTGGCGCGCTCCGCCTCACGGTACACATTGCGGTAGTGCTGGGTGAGGGTGCCGAGCGCGGCGTCCACGGCGTCCAGTGCGGCGTTGTCCACCCGCCCGGGCGTCAGGCGGTCCAGGCCCTCCACGCGGAGGCCTTGGAGGTGCTGCACCTCCCGGCCGAGCTCGCTGCGGAGCAAGGCCAGGTCGTAGGCCATGTCGGCCTGCTTGTCGGCGCGGCCGGCCAGGGCGTGGCGCACGTCGGCGCTGCGCTCCTCCAGGTCGCGCACCCACAGGTCCTTCTTCCAGTTGGCCACTTTCATGCGCTGGTCGAACGCGTAGAACTCGCGCTCGTAGGCGTTGTCGGTGTACTGCGCCACGGCCAGACCCTCATAGGCCCATCGGCTCGCCATGATGTTGCCGATCCAGGGCACGCTCTTCTCGGAGGCGAACCAGGGGTGCAGCTTGTCGAACCGCACGATGATGCCGCTGAAGAGCAGCTGCGGGATGATCAGCACCGGGATCATGATGTAGATCACCTTGGCGCTGTTGAAGCTCGCGCTCACGTTCAGCCCCAGCACGTTGGCGAAGCAGGCGGTGCTGAAGAGCATGGCCCAGTGCGCCAGCGTCATGCCCTGTACGCCCAGCACCCGGTCGCCGATGAGCACGAACAGCAGCGTCTGGAGGGCGGAGATGAGGAAGAGGATGCCGATCTTGCTCAGGAGGTAGCTGGCGCGGCTGAGCGAGAGGAACTTCTCGCGCTGCAGGATCTTCCGGTCGCGGATGATCTCCTCGGCCGCCACGGTGAGGCCCAGGAAGAGGGCCACGATCACCGCGATGAAGAGGAACTGCGGGATGTTGTCGTTCTGGCGGAAGACGTAGGACCCGGCGGTGCCATGGCCGGTGCGGTAGTAGCGCAGGAAGAAGGCCATCACGAAGGCCAGCACCGGCGCCTCCAGCAGGTTGATGAGCACGTACTGGCGGTTGGCCAGCTTCGACAGCACGTCGCGCTGGAAGTACACCACCATCTGTTGCAGGCGGCCGGGCGCCCTGAAGGTGCTCCTGGGCACCTCGGTGCCGTCGGGCACCCGCGCCACGCGTACCTCCATCTGTGCGCGGAACACCTCGTTCCAGGCCTCGGGCCCGATGCGGCGCTGGTCCGTCTCGTGGCCGTACTCGTCCACGATCTTGGCCTCGAGGATGTTGAAGATCTGCTCCGGGTTCACGTTGCCGCAGGCCTCGCACTGGCCCAGGTCGCTGTTCACCTGCCCGGTCACCTTCTTGAAGTACACCACCGCGTCCACCGGGTCGCCGTAGTACACCGGGTGGCCCTCCTGGTCCATCAGCAGCAGGCGGTCGAAGAGCTTGAAGATCTCCGACGACGGCTGGTGGATGACCACGAAGACGATCCTGCCCTTGAGCGCGAGCTCCTTCAGCAGGTCCATGATGTTCTCGGAATCGCGGGAGCTGAGGCCGCTGGTGGGCTCGTCCACGAAGAGCACGCTCGGCTCGCGGATCAGCTCCAGGGCGATGTTCAGGCGCTTGCGCTGGCCGCCACTGATGGTCTTCTCCAGCACGCTGCCCACCTTCAGGTCCTTGCTCTCGTACAGGCCCAGGTTCTGCAGTAGGCGCAGCACTCGGTCGGTGATCTTCTCGTCCGTCTGGTCGCCGAAGCAGAGCTTGGCGTTGTAGAAGAGGTTCTGGAAGACGGTGAGCTCCTCGATGAGCACGTCGTCCTGGCCCACGTGGCCCACCACCCCGCGGATGTGGTCCATCCCCGTGTGGAGGTCCACCCCGTTGATGGTGACCTTGCCCCTGCTGGGCTTCAGGTTGCCGTTGAGCACGTTCAGCAGGGTGCTCTTGCCGCTGCCGCTGCCGCCCATGATGCCGATGAGCTTGCCGCTGGTCTCGGCCAGGTGCAGCTCGTGCAGGCCCACGCGGCCGTTGGGGAAGGCGTATTCGATGCCGTCGGCCTTGAACACGAGCCGTTCCCGCCCGTCGCCGTTGAGGAAGCTGGCGAGGATGTCGCTGTAGTAGATCGGCTGGCCGTGCGGCGGGCGCACGGAGGAGCCGTTGCTGAGCACGTAGGCCTGCTCGGGGTGGATGGGCTGGCCGTTGAGCAGCACGCGGTCGTGCCCCAGGTAGCGCATCACGTACAGCGATACGCTGGGCACGTGCAGCACCCGCATCTCGCCATTGAGGTCGTGGGCGTGCAGGTGGTGGGCCTTGCCGGCGTGGGAGGTGCCGCCCGCATCGATGTAGAGCAGATCGGCCGCGTCCTCGCGGTCGGTGCGCAGGCTGTCCACGAACACCTTGCAGCGCTGGAACTCGCTGGGGGCGATGTTGAAGGTGTCGGCCACGGTGGAGACGAACTCCAGCTCCTGCTCGCCCACTTCGCCGCCGGCGTAGATCAGCTCCAGCAGGTGCACCAGCACCACGAACTTCTGGCGCTGGTTGAGCTCCTCGTTCACCTGGGTGCAGATCTTCAGCACCTTCACGGAGTTGAGGCTGGTGCGCTTGCGGCCCTTCTGGCTGCTGCCCCCGCTGCTGTGGAAGGCGGCCACGTAGGCCTCGAAGGTGGCCAGATGCGCTCCCGCGGCGGCGGCGCTGAACTGCTGGCGCAGGAAGCGGGAGACGGCCTCGCTGCCCGACCGGCCCACGGCCGATGTGCCGTCCACCTTCGCGACGATCGCGAACAGTTGCAGCAGGGCTTTGAGGATCTTCTCGCTCATGACGGTCCTTCTCGTCCCCCGGACCGAGCCGAAAAACGGAGCGGCCCTCTTTACGGGAGGGCCGCTGGAAGGTTCCGGGGTACGGGACCGCCTATTTCTTGAAGCCGATGAGCAGCACCGCGCAACCGCTGTGCGCCTTGCTGGGGTCCAGCTGGGCCTCGATGGTCACGTCCAGCGTGTTGGCCACCACCAGGTCCCAGTAGGGGTCGTTGTTGTACTCCTTGTTGGAGAACAGCACGTTGCGGTCCTTGTCGTACACGGTGAAGATCAGGTTGCCGTCGCCGATGCCGCTGCAGCCGGCCACCCGGTAGGTGGTGCCACCGAAGAGGGTGAGGTTGAACTCGGCCACCTCGTCCTCGCGGAGCAGGGCGCGATAGAACTGACCGTCAGGGATATAGGCCGTGGTGATGTGCTTCTCGCAGAGGGTGGCGATGGTGTCGCACTGGGCGTGCGCGGCCACCGCCCCGGTCAGGCCTGCCGAAAGCGCGAGCAACTGGAGGATCCGTCTCATGGGTCAGGTCAGGCTGTGATCGTGGTGCGGATGGCTTTCACCTTGTCGATGATCGAACGCAGGGCCTCCGGGGCGATCGTCGCGCTGGAGATGCTGTTAATGTAGGTCGTCTTGTTCGCGGCGTCCACCGTGGGCTGCTGGAACCGGTAGGTGACGGTGACCGCCTGGTAGCTGGTGAGGAGGTCCTTCAGGCCGGCGATCAGGGGGGCGTTCGCCTTCCCGGTGTCGGTGCTTTCCAGCAGGGCGATCAGGTTCTCCAGGGTGTGGCGCTGCTCGCCGATGCGGGCCGCCAGGGCGGGATCCACCTTGTCGGAGGCCTTGTTCAGGCTCAGGTACAGGCTTTCCAGCCAGCCCCCGGCCAGCACCGCGGCCGACACGTCATCGCGCTGGTTCACCTTCAGGTATTCGTCCGCCGAGCGGAAGGCCACCCCGGTGAAGCGCAACAGGCTGTCCTCATTGCTCAGGTTGCGCTTGAAGCCCTCCACCAGCTTCTTGTCGAAGGCGTTGGACACCTCCAGCTGGTTGCTGAGCTGTTCGATCGCTTGCAGGGTCTTCAGCGCCTGCTGCCCGTCCTTGTGGATGGTGACGTAGGCGAGGTCGGCCCCGTAGATGCCCAGGGCCAGGGCGCGCTGCGCCCGCGCGGTGTACTTGGCGCCGGCGTCCAGCGGCAGCGTGGCCCCCTTCTCATAGGGCAGGCCCAACTTGCGGATCAGCAGGGCCGTCTGCACCGGCGAAGGGATGCTGAAGAGCTTGCCCCCCACCTTCATCAGTCCGCCGTCGCTGCCATTGGCGGCCACGTCCAGCGTATCCGCCGTCGGGGTCTTGCCCGTATCGCCCGCCGGACCACCACAGGCGGCCAGCATCGCCCCGAACAGGGCGGCCAGGGTCCATGTCGCTTTGCTCCGCGCCGTCATCGTGGGTGGGATCATGCTTGGAAGTTCGCCCGCGAAGGTAGCCCCGGTGCCCCGAGGGGAGGCAAGCACCGACCGCACTTTTCAACAGCAGCAGCCTGAACGCGAGGGTGTTGTTCATGGCCTCGGAAGCGCGCACGCCGGCCTTCAACAGGCGGTGTCCGTGCTTCGTCGAAAAGAAGCCTTATCGGATCGGAAGGTGTCCTGCCACGCTCATGGATCGGGTGGGAGGCATGCCTGTGCGATCGGTCCGAGGAAGGACGGAACGAGGGAAACGGACCGATGGCCCCGGAGCAGGTGCGTCCTCGATCGTCCGGGCCGTCCGGTCCCCGGTCTACCAGTTCAGGGCCTTCTTGTAGTAGCGGGGGAAACGGAGGCGCTTGCGGGCCTCCCGGATGAACTGGTCGAGCAGGGGGGTGCTCACGTCGTACACCTCCTGTGTTT
>JAFDZF010000178.1 GCA_018267055.1 Bacteroidota bacterium | reverse complement strand
TCAGCGCTTTCATCTTCTTCGTTCGTTTTGGTTCGTGTTCTCTTCGCGGGTCGGGGCTGATGCCGAACTCCGCTGCAAACGTTCCCCGGGGAGCAGGGCGGATCCGGCCAGTAAGCGCTTGTAAGGGTGACTATATACATGCGTAACCCGGAGGCGGCGAAGCGGGGCGCGCTTGACCCCGCTCCGCACTGCACTACCGATGGTTCGCGGCGTACCCGAATAGGAACAGCGCGAAGAGGAACACGATGAACCATAGGAGCGCGGCCGTCCATGGGGTGAACGTGCCAGCCTGTTTCTCGCGGTGAGGGTTGATGGCATCGAGGGATGCGCCTATCGCCATTGCTACGACGAGGGCAAGGCAGGATGGAAGTAGGAAGTCCATCGTTCAGTTCCCGTTGACCACGAACGTGCGGAACCCGAACAGGACGCAGCGGGTGCGGCGGACGTCCACGGTCGAGATCGTGGTGATGCCCGCCTTCTGGGCGGCATCCACCTGGCTCTTGGTGCTCACCGGGATCCCCAGGACGAACACCGACCGCGCCTTGCCGGTCTTCGGGCCGATGGGGTTGCCGGTGGTCGTGATCTGCTCGGTGGTGGCACAGGACGCCAGCAACACCATGGAAAGGAGAAAAGCCGCCTTCTTCATTGGTCTTTGTGCCCTTGGTCCTTCGGGGCGTTTGGGTGGTAAAAGGTGGGCGCGGGACCACCACCAGACCGCGGACGGGGTTTACGACGACCCTTGCGCAAGCCACAGCAGCAGCCCGCGCCCATAGGCACAGGTCGTGCAGGTGGCCCTTTGCGCGTTGAGAGGTCGTAATTCCGTCCGCAGGGCCGGTGGCTTTCGCCACCTGTATGTCCGGCCAAAGTAGCGGATCAGCCGAACCCAAAGAGGGGGTGAATGCTGGGCGTTTGGATAACCCACCCCTTTTCTCTACTTTTGGTCCGTCAACGACGAAGAGAAGATGAAAACGCCCCAGTCCATCCAAGGTTTCGGAAGCATCATCGAATTGGTTCGCTACTTCGACACCGAGGAGAAGTGTGCCGAATACCTCGCCAAAAAGCGGTGGAACGGTAACCCGGTCTGCCCGAAGTGCGGGAGCGAGAAGGTCTACACCTTGAAGGGGAAGACCAAGCGCTACAAGTGCGGGGGCTGCCGCGAGCAGTTCAGCGTGCGTGTGGGCACCATCTTCGAGGCCAGCCCGATCAAGTTGCAGACGTGGTTCCTCGCCGTGTACCTCGTGACCGCGCACAAGAAGGGCATCAGCAGCCTCCAACTGTCCCGCGACCTGTGCGTGACGCAGAAGACCGCTTGGTTCATGCTGCACCGCATCCGCTACGCCATGGGCCTCGAACCCGGCGAGCCGCTGGACGGCACCGTGGAGATCGACGAGACGTACGTGGGCGGCAAGGAGACGAACAAGCCCCTGAGCAAGCGCCGCGAAGGCATGATGGGCGGCAAGGGCAAGGCGGCCGTCCTCGGCATGCTGGACCGCGACGGCGACGTGGTGGCGAAGCACGTACCCGACACCGAGAAGAAGACCGTGCTCCCCATCATCCACGCCCTCGTCACCAAGGGCACCACCATATGCACCGACGAGTTCCCGGCTTACAAGAGCCTGCGCCGGGTGTACGACCACCAAACGGTGAAGCACGGTGCCGAGGAGTACGTTCGCGGCGCCATCCACACCAACAGCATCGAGGGCTTTTGGTCCCTGCTCAAGCGCGGCATCATCGGCATCTACCACTTCACCAGCGAGAAGCACCTTCAGCGCTACGTGGACGAGTTCGTCTTCCGCTACAACAGCCGCACCATGAACGACGCCAACCGGTTCGGCGACATGCTGGAAAACGTGGCCGGCCGCCTCACCTATAAGACCCTCACCCATGGCAAAGCAGCGTAAGACCGCCCCCAAGAAGAGCAAGCCCAAGGCGAAGCCACAGAAGGGCCAACCGCCCGAAGAGAACGGCATGGGCTTGGAGTTCGATCGGGCTATGACCCGCATCGCCAAGGCCCCTTGGCCGCCGCCGAAGAAGCGGTAGTTTGGGTGAATGAGCCGCAGGCTGTTACTCATACGGGCGACGATTTTGGGCACCATCACGCTCGTTCTTCTCTGCTCTGCTGCTGGCTACTACTTCTTGTGCTGCCCATGCCACTATCACGGCATACATCAATGCGAGGAAGCCGAAGGCTGGTGGTGCTCTATGATTGGAACACCGGAAGCATTTATCGGCGCCCTGGTGCTGGTCTGCAACATCATCCTGTTTTGGTATATCAACCAGCAGTTCCGGCAAGGCCGTGAAGCCATTGGTTTGGCCGGTCAAGCGAACCGCGCCAGCATCGAGAGCGACCGCGGCCGCCTCGCGCATGTGCGCAGCGATATGTTCCAAGGGTCCATCGGCCTGCACTACGAGTTCCGCAACGTGGGCGCCAGTCCGCTCACCGTCCGATCGGTGGAGATCACGCCGTTGCAGAACCCGCATCCCATCACCGAAGCCTACTTGGCGCTGATGCCCGGCGAGAGCTTCCACAACGGGCACTTGGGCGTAGCGTCCAGCATTCACGGACTGCCTCACCACGTGAGGCGGCGGGACAGCCACGGCAACACGGTTCCCATCACGGTCCGCTTCCGCATCCGCTACGAGACCATGGGCAGCATGTACGAACTGCGCGCCGCCGTGAAGCTGGAAACCGGCTACTACCCCAAAGGGACGATCGACCCGTCCGGCACCAGCGAAGGCCCCGCTACGTAGATTGCCCCCGCAGGCCCGTACATGGCCCGCACCGCACAGAGCGGTAAGGAGGGACACGAGGACCAAAGAAGTCCGGAGGATACGAGGCAGGCACGCCACGAAGGCGGCCGGGTGCCGAGGCCCGAGGGCGGTCCGGCTCGCCTTCATTTCACCCCCGGGAACGGGTATCGCAGTCGTTGTCGCTTTCATGGGTTACGCAGGTATGTAGTCACCCTTGTAAGCGTTCATAAACGTTCGCTCAACGATTGCTGTCGGCACAACTTCCTGTGGGCAAGCGGTTTGCGCTAACTTCCAGGCACGGTCGATCCGGGCAGCGCGAAGGCCTTCCCCCCACGTCT
>JAFDZF010000177.1 GCA_018267055.1 Bacteroidota bacterium | reverse complement strand
TGGGACTTCGGTGACGGCGGCTCCTCCACCGCCTCCTCGCCCACGCATACCTATGCGGCCGTGGGCACCTACACCGTGACGCTGACCGTGTCCACGGGGATGGGTTGCACCCGGACCACCACCGGCTCCGTCACCGTGTGGGAAGGCCCCACGGTGGGCTTCAGCGCCTCGCCCACGGAAGGCTGCGCCCCCCTGCTCGTCATGCTGGACAATGGCAGCTTCGGCGACGGGGTGAGCTATGCCTGGGACCTCGGCAACGGCAGCACCAGCACCCTGGAGGAACCGGGCAGCACGACCTACCTCGCGAGCCTGACGAACGACACCACGTACACCATCACGCTCGCAGCGACGAACCTCTGCGCCACGGTGACCGCCACGCAGCCCATCACCGTGCATCCCTCGCCCACGGCGCTCTTCGGACCGGACCTCGACTACGGCTGTTCGCCCTGGCCGGTCACCTTCAGCAACGTCACCATCGGCCAGGCCGACAGCTACCTGTGGGACTTCGGCGACGGGCACACCAGCACGACGCTGGACAGCCTGGTGCACCACACCTACGTGACCGGGCCGAACGACACCACGTTCACCATCACCCTCACGGCCACCAATGCCTGCGGCACGGACGTGGCGGACTACACGGTGACGGTGCTGCCGAACACGATCACCGCGTTCTTCAACACCGACACCACGAGCGGCTGCGCGCCCCTGACGGTGCAGTTCACGCAGTACAGCATCGGCGTCACCCACTGGCACTGGGAGCTCGGCGACGGCAATGTGAGCACCGACCCGGACGTGACGAACACCTACACCGGGCCGGGCACCTATACCGCCACGCTCTTCGGTGACAACGGCTGCAGCTACGACACCGTGAGCGTCACCATCACGGTGCTGCCCTCGCCCGATGTGTCGTTCAGCGTGGTGCCGGCGACGACCTGCGCGGGGCTGCCGTTCCAGTTCATCAACGGCACGCCGGACATCGCGGACATCGCCTGGGACTTCGGCGACGGCAGCGGCTCCGACCTGACGGACCCGGTGCATACCTATGCCACGGCGGGCACCTACCCCGTGACGCTCGCGGTGGTCTCGTCGCTGAACGCCTGCCCCGCTTCCCTGACGCAGCCGGTGACGGTGCAGGTGACGCCCATCGCCGCCTTCACGCCGGCCCCCCTCAGCGGCTGCATCCCGCTCGATGTCCAGTTCGCCAATGCGAGCGTTTCGGCGGACTTCTACCAATGGGACTTCGGCGACGGCAACACCCTCAGCGGCGCATCCCCCCTGCATACCTACACCACGGCGGGCACCTGGACCATACGGCTGGTGGCGGAGAACCTGAACGGCTGCCGGGACACCGCCTATGCGGACGTGGTGGCCTTCCCGCTGCCCACGAGCGCGTTCACCTTTACGCCCGGGCAGAGCTGCACCTCACCGGTGGACGTACAGTTCATCAACGGCTCCTCCGGGGAGATCGACCACGTGTGGGACTTCGGCGACGGGCAGACCTCGCTGCTCAATAACCCGCTAATCACCTATGCCGGGCCGGGCACGTACCCCATCACGCTCACCGTGACGAACCAGTACGGCTGTGCGGACGTGAGCACGCACGACTTCACGGTGCATCCCACGCCGGTGGCGGCCTTCACCCCGGAGCCGCAGCCCGGATGCGCCGGCTACCCCATCACGTTCACGAACGGCTCGCTCAACAGCAGCAGCTTCGAGTGGCTGTTCAGCGATGGCGGCACCAGCACGGAGGGAACGCCCTGGCACGTCTTCGAGGCCGGCGACTACGACGTGACCCTGATCGCCACCGGTGCCGGCGGCTGCACGGACACCCTGTCGGTGACCGATGCGGTGCACATCGATCCCTCGCCGACAGCGGCCTTCAGCTATGTGCCGATGGAGAGCGTGAGCTATGCGCTCCAGTTCCACAACAGCAGCGAGGGCGCCATCGGCTGGTGGTGGGATTTCGGCGATGGCGGCACCTCCGCGGAGTTCGAGCCGCTGCACCTCTTCCCCGCGGGGCCGAACGACCGCTACCCGCTGTGCCTGGTGGCGATCAACAGCTTCGGCTGCCCGGACACCACCTGCGAAGCGGTGCTTGCGGCCAGCGATCCCGGCATCTATGCGCCGAACGCGTTCACGCCCGACCAGGACGGCCTCAACGAGAGCTTCGTCCCGGTGCTGAACGGCTTCGACGACTGGCGGTACCGCTTCCTGATCTTCGACCGCTGGGGCGAGGTCATCCACGACAGCCGCGACCGCTACACGGCCTGGGACGGCAACAGCCGGGGCATCCCGTGCAAGACCGACGTCTACGTGTGGAAGGTGATCCTGAACAAGAACGGGGACGAGCGCGAGTACGTCGGCCACGTCACCCTGGTGCGCGGGGATGAATAGCGGCCATCCTCCCCGAATACCCTTCGGGCTACGCGCGGGTCCCTTTCGCCCATGCTTTGTTGCGGAAGACCTCACAGGGCGCCCGGCCATGCTCGGCTTCCATGCCTCGCCTGGACGAAAGATCCGCCTCGCTCGCTACCGAAAGCATTCGGGGGATAGCCGCTGAGGGCTACCGCGGCCCGATGTCGAGCAACGTGGCGGTGGAGTCGATCTCGTAGTTGCGCAGGGCCGCCACGTGGAAGCGCAGGCGCTGCCCACCCACCTTCCCCTTCACCACGTAGTACAGGCTGTCGTCGGTGCGGCGGCTGTCACCGAAATCGACGGTGCAGCTGTCCAGGGAGGCGCGGAGGGTGGCCAGGTCGAGGTGCAGCGTGTCCAGATGGGCCTGCGCCGCGGGCGTCGCATGCACGAGGGTGCTCTTCAGGCGGAGCTTCACGCGCTCCTGCGGCGTCCATGCGCCGTTGGTCAGGCGGGAGCCGAAGATGAAGTAGGCGGCGATGCTGCCGAGGCCGAGGCCGATGAGGAAGAGCTTGATGCGGCGTTTCAGGTCCATCGATCGTTCAATTCATCGATCCGTTGGGATGGTCCGGAGCGGCCATTCCGGATCGCCCCCTGCTCCATGCTGCGATGGCAATGGTGACCACGTGCAATGAAGGACACATGTCCACATGCTCAGAAAGCCGCCAATAGGATGTCCAGGTCCTTGTAGGGCAGGCGGAAGGCCTCGGAGAGGATCTCGCTGGTGAGCGCGCCGTTAAACAGGTACACGCCGTGGCGCAGGCCCAGGTCGCGCTTGATCAGCTCCTCGAAGCCGCCGACGTCGCCCATGCCGAGGAGCAGCGGGGTGAAGATGTTGGCCAGCGCGTAGGAGGCCGTCCGTGGCACGCGGCTGGCGATGTTGGGCACGCAGTAATGCACCACGCCGTACTTGCGGAAGACGGGATCGGTGAGGGAGGTGAGCTCGCTGGTCTCGAAGCAGCCGCCGCGGTCGATGCTCACGTCCACGATGACGCTGCCGTTCTTCATGTCGCGCACCATCTCCTCGGTCACGACCATGGGGGTGCGGCCGTGCTCGGGGCGCAGGGCGCCGATGGCCACATCGGCCTGTTGCAGGGCCTGCTTCAGCACGTCGGGCTGGATCACGCTGGTCCAGATGCGCTGGCCCAGGTCGCTCTGCAGGCGGCGGAGGCGGTAGATGCTCTTGTCGAAGACCCGCACGCTGGCGCCGAGGCCCATGGCGGCGCGCGTGGCGAACTCGCCCACGGTGCCGGCGCCGATGATGACCACTTCCGCCGGGGCCACGCCGCTGATGCCGCCGAGCATGAGGCCCTGCCCGCCCTTGTCGGTGCTGAGGTACTCACCGGCGATCTGCATGCTGGTGTTGCCCGCGATCTCGCCCATGGCGCGGATGATGGGGTAGATGCCTTCGCGGTCCTTGATGAAGTCCCAGGCCACCGCGGTCACCTTCTTGTCCATCATGCTCCGCAGGGAATCCTTGGGATGCCCGCTCATCTGGAGGGCGGAGATGAGGATCTGCTTGGGGCGCAGCAGGGCGATCTCGGCCGGGGTGGGCGCGGCGATCTTCAGGATGAGGTCGGCCTTGAACACCTCCTCGGCGCTCTCGGCCAGCATGGCACCGGCCTCGGTGTAGTCGCTGTCCTGGAACTGCACGCTCTGGCCCACACCGCGCTGCACCACCACGTCGTGCCCGCGGCCCACGAGCACGGCCACGCTGGCGGGGTTCAGCGGCACGCGGTGCTCCTGCGCGGTGGTCTCCTTGGGGATGCCGATGAAGAGGTTCTTGCGGCGGCGGCCGGTCTCCAGGGTCTGCTCCTGGGGCAGGAGGGCCACTTCGCGGGCCAGTTGCTTCAGCAGTTCACTGCTCGTGCTCATGCGAGGGGCGCCGTGGCGGACGGCGCGGGGTTCAGGTCCAGGGCGATGATGCGGCTCCCGTCGGCGGCCACGTCGATGTGCACGTCCACCGTGTCCGGGGGAAGCATGTCCGCGGCCAGCTCGGGCCATTCCACGAAACAGTGATGGCCGCTGTCCAGGTATTCCTGGAAGCCGATGCCCTCAAGCTCCGCGGCGTCCTTCAGCCGGTACAGGTCGAAGTGGTACACCGGTCCCGTGGTCCCGCGGTATTCGTTCACGATGGCGAAGGACGGGCTGGCGGTGCCGTGCTCCACCCCCAGCTGGGTGCAGAGGGCCTTGATCATCGTGGTCTTGCCGGCGCCCAGCCCGCCATGGAAGGCGAACACCCGGCGGTCGGCGCACGCATCGAGCAGCGCCGCGGCGAGCTCGTCCGCGTCGGCGGGCCGGAGGAGGGGCAGTACGGTGCTCATGGCGAACGCCGGCGGGCGGTCCGTTTGCTCGATCAACGTGGCTTCAGGTGCACCACCGGCACCAGCATCTCCTCCAGGGAGATGCCGCCGTGCTGGAACGTGTTGCGGTAGAAGTTCACGAAGTGGTTGTAGTTGTTCGGGTACACGAAGTAGAAGTCCTTCTTCGTGAAGATGTACGTGGTGCTCACGTTCGCGCGCGGCAGGAAGGCCTTGGCCGGGTCCTTCACCGCGAGCACGTCCCTGGCCTCGTAGGTGAGGTTGCGGCCGTGCTTGTAGCGCAGGTTGGTGTTGGTGTTGCGGTCGCCGATCACCTTGCTGGGCTGGGTCACCCGCACGGTGCCATGGTCGGTGGTCAGCACCACGCGGCCGCCCTTCTCGGCGATGCCCTTCAGGATGTCGAACAGCGGCGAGTGCTGGAACCAGCTGCGGGTGAGCGAGCGGTAGGCGGCCTCGTCCTCGGCCAGCTCGCGGATCACCTCCATCTCCGTGCGCGCATGGCTGAGCATGTCCACGAAGTTGTACACGATGGCATTGAAGGGGTTCCCCATCAGGTTGCCCAGGTTCTCGGCCAGCTTCCGCCCCGCGGCGAGGTTGGTGATCTTGTGGTAGCTGGCCTTCACATGCTTGCCCAGGCGCTTCAGCTGGTCCAGCATGAACTCCTCCTCGTTCGCGTTCTTGCTGCCCTCCTCGTCCTCGCTGATCCACTTGCCGGGGAAGCGCTTCTCGATGTCGCCGGGCATCATCCCCGCGAAGAGCGCGTTGCGCGCGTACTGCGTGGCGGTGGGCAGGATGCTGTAGAAGAGGCCCTGCTCCTCCACCTTGAACCATTCGGCGATCAAGGGCTCGATCATCCGCCACTGGTCCAGCCGCAGGTTGTCGATCAGCACCAGGAACAGGGGGCCCTGCTTCTCATCGATCAGCGGCGCCACCTTGGCCTTGAAGAGCTGGTGGCTCTGCAGGGGCAGGTCATCGCCCTTGCCGTTCACCCAGTCGAGGTAGTTCTTCTCCACGAAGCGGCTGAAGAGGTCGTTCGCCTCGATCCACTGGCTGCGGAGGATCTCCGTCATGCCCTGGTCGGGGTTGCCGCTCAGCTCCAGCTCCCAGCGCACCAGCTCCTCGTACAGCGCCGTCCAGTCCTTGGTGCTCAGGCGGTCGCCCAGGCGCATGCTCAGGCGGCCGAACTGCTGCTGGTAGCTGCTGGTGGTCTTCTCGCTCACCAGGCGGCTGCCCTCCAGGTGCTTCTTCAGCGCCAGCAGGATCTGGTTGGGGTTCACCGGCTTGATCAGGTAGTCGCTGATCTTGCTGCCGATGGCCTCCTCCATGATGGCCTCCTCCTCGCTCTTGGTGATCATGATCACCGGCGTGCGCGGGGCCATGGACTTGATGCGGGTGAGGGTCTCCAGCCCGCTGAGGCCCGGCATGTTCTCATCGAGGAACACGATGTCGAACTCCTGCTTCTTCACCTCGTCCACCGCATCGAGACCATTGTTCACGGTGCGCACCGCATAGCCCTTCTGTTCCAGGAAGAGGACGTGGGGGCGCAGCAGGTCGATCTCGTCGTCGGCCCAGAGGATGTTCACGCTCATTCGTTCGCCCGAGCGGCCTTGCACCCGCTTTCCGAAGGATAGGGCGTTCCGCAGATCGGCGCGTGAATTTACGACGGTCGTCCCATGTACCCGTCGGCCCGGCGCCCCACGCCGGTTCCCGAGCTACCCCGTGGGCGGATGGAAAGAACTTGCTGACCTTTGGGCGCTTGGCCAAGAAGATCCTCAACGACCCGATCTACGGCTTCATCACCGTGCCGCACCCCACGGTGCTGGGGGTGATCGACCATCCGTGGTTCCAGCGGCTGCGCTACATCAAGCAGGCGGGGCTCTCCCACCTGGTCTACCCCGGCGCGCTGCACACGCGGTTCCACCATGCCCTGGGGGCCATGCACCTGATGGGCCTGGCCATCGACACCCTGCGCGGCAAGGGCCACGAGGTGACCGACGAGGAGGCCCTGGGGGCCGCCATCGCCATCCTGCTGCACGACGTGGGCCACGGCCCCTTCAGCCACGCCCTGGAGCACAGCCTGGTGGAAGGCATCGGCCACGAGGAGGTGAGCGCCCTGGTGATGGACCGGCTGAACGAGCGGTCCGACGGCGCCCTCACCACCGGCCTCCGCATCTTCCGCGGCCAGTACCCCAAGCACGCCCTGCACCAGCTGGTGAGCAGCCAGCTGGACGTGGACCGCATGGACTACCTCAACCGCGACAGCTTCTACACCGGCGTGAGCGAAGGCGTGATCGGCGGCGACCGCATCATCAAGATGCTCGAGGTGCGCAATGACCGGCTGCTCGTGGAGGAGAAGGCCATCTACAGCATCGAGAAGTTCATCGTGGCGCGGCGGCTGATGTACTGGCAGGTCTACCTGCACAAGACCGTGGTGGCCGCGGAAGGCATGCTGGTGGAGACCCTGCGCCGCGCGAAGCAGCTCGCCATGCGCGGGACCGACCTCTTCGCCTCTCCCGCCCTGCTGCGCTTCCTGCGCGAGCGGCATGACCGCGCCTCGTTCCAGGACCCGGCCGTGCTCGAGGACTTCCTGAAGCTGGACGACCACGACATCATGGGCGCCGTGAAGGTGTGGACCGGCCACCCGGACCCCGTGCTGGCCTGCCTCAGCCGCGACCTGGTGGAGCGCCGCACGCTGCGGATCCGCCTGCGCGAAGAGGCCTGGGAGCCCGAGCGCATCCAGCGGATCAAGCGCAAGGTGGCCGACCACCTGCGGATCGACCTCGCCGACGCGGACCGCTTCGTGGTGGCGGGCAGCATCGTGAACAACGCCTACGACACCGCCAAGGACCGCATCGAGCTGCTGTACAAGGACGGCACCATCCGCGACATCGCCGAGGCGAGCGACACGCAGGGCATCCTCGCCCTGGCCACCCCCGTGACCAAGCATTACCTGGCCTATCCGCGGTGGCTGGGGAAGGAGTGGTTCGACTGATCGAAGCCGCGCATCCGGCGTCTCCGCTCGATCCTTCGGGAGGCTGAACACCCTGGGATATTTCCGACCATCGTCGGACGTTCACTGCAGCACCAACCTTCGGCCGATCCGTCCCTGCGGCGTATCGAGGGTGAGCATGTAGACACCGCGCGGCAGGTGGCCTGTTCGCAGAAGCGCCCGATCACCGTTCATCCAAGTGCGCAGCACCGTACGGCCGGCCATATCGGCTATGCTGATGGGCGCATCATGCACCGGAACATCCATGGTCAGGTGCACCGCGTCACTTGCCGGCTGGGGCGCCAGCCCAAGGCCAAGCGTATGCACTTCGGGCACCATGGTGCCATCATTCTCCAATCGCACCGCCCAGATATCGGGGCCGCCGTGATGGCCCGCACCGGTGGCATCACCATCACCCACGGGGATACCGCCGCAAGCCACGTAGCCACCATCGACCATCGCTATCACCTTGGCGGGCCAATCATACCCTGTGCTGCCCAGTATGCGCTGCCACTGCAATGCTCCCTGGCCATCCAACTTCACCAACCAGCCGTCGAAACTGCCCTGATGACCCGTTATGTCACCATCCTCGCTCTCCGATCCACCATGGACCACACAACCTCCATCGAGCGACAGCGCCAGATCCACCACATGATCCTCGCGACCACCACCCAAGCAGCGCTGCCACAGCACAGTACCGGAAACATCCAGGCGCAGGACCCAGTAATCGGGGTAAGCCTCCATGGCCAGAGGATCCACATGCGAGCCCTCCACATCGCCACCATCCGGTGATCCGGTAGTGGAAGCGAGGATGCATCCACCGTCGGCCAGCGGCCTCACGAATACGTTCGATTCCGTTCCAGGCCCGCCCAGTACACGCTGCCAATCGATGTCCCCTGCCTCATCCAGCTTCAAGATCCACAGGTCACCATTGCCCTGACCGGCGCCCAAGGTCACGTCACCATCGTTGGAATTCGTGATGGCTCCGATGTACCAGCCTCCGTCGGGGGCCAGCCGAAGGTCCAGGGGCAGGTCGTCTTCGCTCCCGCCATAGGTCCGCATCCAATCCACCGCGCCCATCGAACTGAGCTTGATCACCCACACATCCCCATTTCCGTGGTGGCCCACCATATCGCCATTGTCCGAAGAGCCTTGCGCCACTGCCACGACACCACCGTCGGCTGCAGGCCGTATGGCGTACACCTGATCCACATTGTCGCCACCTAGCCTACGTTGCCACACCAGATCCCCATCGGGCGCCAACCGCACGATCCATATGTCCCAGGCACCCAACGGCCCACCGTTCACATCCCCGTCATTGGAGTTCGTGGTACACGCCACGAAACATCCACCATCGGTGGCCGGCGCCAGATAATCGGTGAAGAAAAAGTAGTTGACGCCGCCAATGAAGAACTCATCGGCGGAGCCACCCAATGCACGCTGCCACAACAGATCGCCCATGCTGCTCACTTTCAAGACCCATACGTCGCCCATGCCATGCGCACCGGTGACGTCCCCGTCCTGTGAAGCCGTGAGGGCTAACAGGAAATAACCACCATCCGCGCTTTCCTCCAGGCCCACGAGGCTCTCTCCCTGGGTTCCGCCATAGGTATGTTGCCAAAGGATGGCCCCGTTCGCATCAAGTCGCACCATCCAGAGATCCATTCCACCCATCGTGCCCCCCGGGTCGCCATCCTGGGAAGCGGTGGTACCAGCGAGGAGGGCACCACCATCCGGGGTGGAGCGTACCACGGCCACGCTCTCTCCATTCGTACCTCCATAACAATGGCTCCACTCGATATCGGGGGCCTGGGCCCACAGGTCGGCGGAGCACAGCAACACGGCAAAGAGGAACGGGTGCTTGATCATGCGAAGAAGAGATGGGGGCACGAAGGTCCCGCACCGTTCATGACCATTGCCATCCGGCATCGGTCCTTGTACACAAGACCCGGCTCATAGACCCATGGGCTCTTGCTTCAGGCCCGGGGCGGCCGGTCAATTCTTATGCACGACCTCCGCCTATCCGCGGTGGTTGGGGAAGGAGTGGTTCGACCGATCGAAGCCGCGCATCCGGCGTCTCCGCTCGATCCTTCGCGAAGCAACCCATCGGGGAGCGGTGAACGCCTTGGGGGTACGCTTCCGTCCATGACCTTTGCCCCATGCCCAAGCTCATCCTCATCACCGGTGCCACCAGCGGTTTCGGCGAGGCCATCGCCCGCCGGTTCGCCGCCGACGGCTGGCACGTCCTCCTCTGCGGCCGCCGCCGCGACAGGCTGGACGCCCTGAAGCGCGAGCTGGAAGGCCTCCACGGCCCCATGGCCCATGCCGTGCACCTGGACGTGCGTGACCGCGGGGAGGTGGAGCGCACCATCGCCGCGCTGCCCGCCGAATGGGCCGCTATTGACGTGCTGGTGAACAACGCCGGCCTGGCCAGCGGCCTGGACCCGATCCAGACGGGCGATGTGGACGACTGGGAGCGGATGATCGACACCAACGTGAAGGGGCTGCTGTACGTGACGCGCGCGGTGGTGCCGGGCATGGTGGCGCGGGGGCGGGGCCACATCATCAACATCGGCAGCACGGCCGGCAAGGAGGTGTACCCCAAAGGCAACGTGTACTGCGCCACCAAGCACGCGGTGGACGCCCTGACCAAGGCCATGCGCATCGACCTGGTGGAACAGGGCATCAAGGTGACGCAGGTGGCGCCCGGCGCGGCCGAGACGGAGTTCAGCGAAGTGCGTTTCCACGGCGATGCGGCCCGGGCCAAGCAGGTGTATGCGGGCTTCCGGCCCCTGTCGGCCGAGGATGTCGCGGGGATCGTCCACTACGCCGCCACGCTGCCGCCGCACGTGTGCATCAACGACGTGGTGGTGACCGCCACCGCCCAGGCCAACAGCACCGTCATCGCCCGCCGCTGAACGGGGCGCCCTACCTTTACAAGACCGAACGGTCCCCCATGCGTTTCCTGATCCGCCTCATCATCATCGTGGCCGCCCTGCTGGCGCTCGCCTTCATCGGGTTCAAGGTGATGCAGCACCAGACCAAGAAGGCCAGCCCCGAGGCCACCGTGACCTACGCCAAGGACGGGCTGGACATCGAGGTGTTCTACAACCGACCGTCCAAGAAGGGCCGCGTCATCTTCGGGGGGCTGGTGCCCTATGGCGTGGTGTGGCGCACGGGGGCCAACGAGGCCACCACCTTCCGCACCGGCCAGGACCTGACCATCGGCGGCAAGACCCTCCCGGCGGGCAAATACACCCTCTGGACCATCCCCGGGGAAAAAGACTGGCAGGTCATCTTCAACAAGAAGATGTACGGCTGGGGCGTGGACTTCAACGCCAGCGCCAGCCGTGAACCCGCGGAGGACGCCCTGCAGGTGACCGTGCCGGTGGAGGCGCTCCCGCAAGAGGTCGAACAGTTCACCATCAGCATCGAGGACACTCCGGGCCCCACCCTGGTCCTGGCCTGGGACCGGACGCGCGTCGCCGTGCCCCTCCACCAGTGAAAAAAGGGACCCGCTCCCGCTCCATTATCCCCGTAACACCAACGCCACCACCCATGAACACGAACTGGTCCAAGATCCTCCTCTTCAGCCTGCTCTTCGGCATCCTCGGCTTCGTGCTCGGGCGGATGTGCGGCAGCTGCCACCGCGACGCCGCCTGCGGGCGTGAGGGGGCCATGGAATGCCACGGCGAAGGCCACGGCAAGGGCGCCTGCTGCAAGCCGGGAGAGCATCATGGCATGGCCGGCGACACCGTGCAGGTGGTGACGCCCGGCACGCGCGATACGGTGCGCGTGGTGCAGCCGCACTGAGCCATGCGCGCCATCCTGCTGTTGCTGGTCGTGCTGGGCACGGGCCCGGTCCGGGCGCAAGCCACCCTGGAGAACAGCAGCCGCAGCACCACGGGCTACATCAGCGCCGACGGCCGGATCGAGAACGGCAGCCGCAGCACGGTGGGCTACATCCGGGAGGACGGCACCATCGAGAACGCCTCGCGCAGCACCATCGGCTACATCCGGACGGATGGCACGGTGGAGAACAGCAGCCGCAGCACCATCGGCTACATCCGTGACGACGGTACCGTGGAGAACAGCTCCCGCAGCACCATCGGCTACATCCGCGACGACGGCACCGTGGAGAACGCCTCCCGCAGCACCATCGGCTATGCCAAGGGGGTGCGCAAGGAATGGGCGGCGGCGGTCTATTTCTTCTTCCCCTTTCCCTGAAGCGGACCGCGGCCGGCGGGCGAACGGCCGCTGGCTGCCGACCGCGCGGGCCGACTATCTTCGCGGACCCGCCTCCGGCCCAGGCCGCAAGGGCTTGCGGGCCAATGCCATGCAATTCTCCGCCGGTCAGATCGCCGAGTTCCTCCAGGGGGAGGTGGACGGCAACGCACAGGTGCTCGTGCACGACGTGGCCAAGATCGAGGAGGGCCGCCTGGGCACGCTGACCTTCCTGGCGAACCCGCGCTACACCGAGCACATCTACACCACGGCGGCCAGCGTGGCCATCGTGGGCCTGGATTTCCAGCCCACCCGGAGCATCCCCAAGCACCTCACGCTCATCCGCGTGAGCGATCCGCGCGCGGCCTTCGCCAAGCTGCTGGAGATGCACGATGCGCACCAGTACGAGAAGGTGGGCTATGAGCAGCCGAGCTACCTGAGCCCCAAGGCCCAGGTGGGCAGGGACGTGTACATCGGCGCCTTCAGCTACATCGCGGACGGCGTCGTCATCGAGGACGGCGTGAAGATCTTCCCCAACTGCTTCATCGGCGACGGCGTGCGCATCGGCAGGAACACCCGCCTCCATGCGGGGGTGAAGATCTATGCCAAGAGCGTGATCGGTGCGGGCTGCATCCTGCACAGCGGCGTGGTCATCGGCGCGGACGGCTACGGCTTCACCACCGGGGCCGACGGCCTGCCGGAGAAGATGGCGCAGATCGGCAACGTGGTGCTGGAGGACGACGTGGAGGTGGGCGCCAACACCACCATCGACCGGGCCACGCTGGGCAGCACCGTCATCCGCAAGGGCGTGAAGCTGGACAACCTGATCCAGATCGGCCACAACGTGGAGATCGGCGCCTACACCTTCGTGGTGTCGCAGACCGGCATCGCGGGCAGCTCGCGCGTGGGGGCCGGCTGCATGATCGGCGGGCAGGTGGGCATCGCGGGCCACCTCACCATCGGCGACCGCGTCCGCATCGCCGCCCAGAGCGGCATCGGGTCCGACATCCCCGACGACGCCACCGTGCAGGGCTCCCCGGCCTTCACCATCGGCGACTACAAACGCAGCTATGTCCTCTTCCGCAACCTGCCCGGCCTCAAGCGGCACATCGAGCGGCTCGAGAAGGACCTCATCGAACTGAAGGCCCTGGCCGCGGACGGGGACGCTTCCACCAGCAACCAATGAGCGACAAACAACATACGCTGAAGGCCGTCGCCACCATCCAGGGCGTGGGCCTGCACACGGGCGAGCCCGTGACGCTCTCCCTCTGCCCCGCCCCGGTGGGCCACGGCTACAAGTTCCAGCGCGTCGACCTGGAGGGCCAGCCCGTGATCGAGGCCGATGCCGACCTGGTGGTGAGCACCGAGCGCGGCACCACCCTGGGCAAGGGCGAGGCCCGGGTGAACACCACCGAGCATGTGCTCGCCGCCCTCTACGCCCTGGGCGTGGACAACTGCCTGCTGCGGCTCTCCGGCCCCGAAGTGCCCATCCTGGACGGCAGCGCCCTGCCCTTCGTGCGGGCCATCGACTCAGTGGGCCTGGAGGAGCAGGACGCCCCCCGCGACTGGTGGGTGCTGCGCGAGCCCATCTGGTTCGAGACCAGCGAGCGCGGCACCGAGATGCTGGGCGTGCCCACCCCCGGCGGCGAGTTCCGCGTGACGGTGATGGTGGACTACAACAGCCCCGTACTGGGCACCCAGCACGCGAGCATGTACCGCAGCGAGGAGTTCCGCGCGGAGATCGCCCCGTGCCGCACCTTCGTCTTCCTCCGCGAGCTGGAGCAGCTGGCCAAGGCCGGGCTGATCAAGGGCGGCGACCTCGACAACGCCATCGTGCTGGAGGACCGCGAGGGCATCACGCAGGACGACCTGAAGGCCGTGGCCCAGGCCCTGGGCCGTGAGTACCACGAGGTGGAGGTCCGCCGCAACGGCGTGCTGAACACCACCGACCTGAAGTTCCTCAACGAGCCGGCGCGCCACAAGCTGCTGGACATCGTGGGCGACCTGGCGCTGGTGGGCCGGCCCATCAAGGGGCATATCCTGGCCGCGCGGCCGGGCCACTTCGGCAATACCAGCTTCGCCAAGCGCATCAAGGAGCGCATGCGGCAGGAGGAGAAGGACCCGCTGCACGGCATCGACCTGACCGCCGAGCCGCTGTACGACATCAACGCCATCACCAGGATGCTGCCCCACCGCTACCCCTTCCTGCTGGTGGACAAGGTGCTGACGATGGACGCCAAGAGCATCGTGGGGGTGAAGAACGTGACGATGAACGAGCCGCACTTCACCGGCCACTTCCCGGACAACCCGGTGATGCCCGGCGTGCTGCAGGTGGAGGCCATGGCACAGGTGGGCGGCATCTTCGCCCTCAGCCAGGTGCCCGACCCGGAGAACTACACCACCTACTTCCTGAAGACCGACGGCGTGCGCTACCGCCGCAAGGTGATCCCCGGCGACACCCTGGTCTTCCGCCTGGAGCTGATCACCCCGATCCGCCGCGGCATCGTGCACATGAAGGGCGTGGGCTACGTCAACGGCCAGCCCGCCGTGGAGGCCGAGATGATGGCCCAGATCGCCCGCGACCGCAGCGCCGAGGCCCCGAAGACCAATGCCCCCGCCGCCGCCACACCCCGAACCGCCGCGGTCACCCGATGAGCATCTCCAAACTGGCCTCCGTCCACCCGGACGCGCGCATCGGCAAGGACGTCACCATCGAGCCTTTCGCCACCATCTACGGCGACGTGGAGATCGGTGACGGCACCTGGATCGGCCCCAACTGCACCCTGATGGACGGCGTCCGCATCGGCCGGAAATGCCGCATCTTCCCCGGGGCCGTGGTGGGCGCCATCCCGCAGGACCTCAAGTTCGCCGGGGAGAGGACCACCGCCGAAGTGGGCGACGGCAGCACCATCCGCGAGTGCGTCACCATCAACCGCGGCACGGCCGACCGGCTGAAGACCGCCGTGGGCAGGAACTGCCTGCTGATGGCCTACGTGCACCTGGCGCACGACTGCATCCTCGGCGACAACATCGTCATCGCCAACAGCGTGAACGTGGCCGGCCACGTGACCATCGACGACTGGGCCATCCTGGAAGGCAACGTGGCCGTGCAGCAGTTCATGCACATCGGCGCGCACAGCTTCATCGCCGGGGCCTCGCTGGTGCGCAAGAACGTGCCGCCCTTCGTGAAGGCCGCACGCGAGCCGCTGAGCTATATCGGCGTGAACGTGGTGGGCCTGCGCCGCCGCGGGTACGACGACGCGGCCGTGGCCCGCATCGAGGACATCTACCGCGAGATCTTCGTGCGCAACACCAACGTGGACCGCGCGGTGCAGAACGTGGAGCAGACCCTCCCCCGCAGCCCCGAGCGCGGCCAGATCCTCGACTTCATCCGCAACAGCCCGAAAGGGATCATGCGGGGGCTGGCGGAGTGAAGCAGCCATGATGCCCATCGCCCCAGGTGTCCATGATGTCCATGCGCACATGGGCCCATGGATGATCGGGCCCATGCACCCGGGCACATGATCGTCACCCTTGCCAACGTCGCCAAGCGGTTCGGCCGCGAAACGGTCTTCGCCGATGTGGACCTCGTGCTGGGCAGCGGCGCGCGCGTGGCGGTGGGCGGGCCCAACGGCAGCGGCAAAAGCACCTTCCTCCAGGTGGTGGCCGGGGCCCTGACGCCCACGACCGGCACCGTGCAGCATGCGCTCGGCGGTGCGCCCCTCGATCCCGAAGCGGTGTACCGCCACGTGGCCATCGCCGCCCCCTACCTGAACCTATACGAGGAGCTGTCCCTCCGCGAGGCCATCGCCGTACAGGCGCGCTTCAAGCCCTTCCAGCGTGGCATGCGCCCGGAGGAAGTGGCCCGCATCGCCTACCTGGACGCGCACCTGGGGAAGCCCGTGCGCAACTTCAGCAGCGGCATGAAGCAGCGGCTGAAACTGGCCCTGGCCGTCCTGAGCGACGCCCCCCTGCTGCTGCTGGACGAGCCCGCCAGCAACCTCGACGCCGCGGGCATCGCCTGGTACCGCGACCTGCTGGAAGGCCACCTGGGCGGGCGCACCCTGCTGGTGGCCAGCAACCGCCACGCCGACGAGACCTTCGCCTGCACCGAGGCCGTGGACATCGCCCGCTGGAAGCCCTAGGGGTCCGGCAGGACGTGCACAGAGGAAGGCGCACCGGCCACATTGCACTTGGCCGTCAGCGCTTTCCATCCGGCCGCCACTTTCCTACATTCGCGCCCGCCTGCCCAGCAGGCCTCATCTTTTCCAGCACCTTCTTCCACATGGCTACGACCGCCGACGTGAGCGTAGGCTCCTACATCCGCTACAACAACGACATCTGCCAGATCATGGAATGGCAGCACCGCACGCCGGGCAACCTGCGCGCCTTCTACCAGGGCAAGATGCGCAACCTGCGCAACGGCAAGCTGGCGGAGAACCGCTTCCGCAGCGGGGAGACGGTGGAGCTGCTCCGCGTGGAGGTGCACGAGCTGCAGTACCTCTACCGCGAAGGCGACAACCTGGTGCTGATGAACCCCGAGAGCTTCGAGCAGGTGTACGTGCCCGCCTCCCTCTTCGGCGAGGCCCTGGGCTTCATGAAGGAGGAGATGACCGTGCAGGTGGGCTTCGAGAGCGACACGCCCATCTTCGCCCGCCCCCCCAAGGTGGTGGAGCTGGAAGTGACCTACACCGAGACCGTGGTGAAGGGCGATACCAGCAACAAGGTGATGAAGGACGCCAAGCTGGAGACCGGCGTGGAGATCAGCGTGCCCTCCTTCGTGGAGATCGGCACCATCGTCCGCATCGACACCGAGACCGGCGAATACCTGGACCGCGTGAAGAAATAGCCTCCGGCAACGGATCGACGACCCTGGAGCCCCGCCCTTCGGCGGGGCTCCATCTTTTCCCTCCGCTACCTTTACCGCGATGGACCTGCAGCACCCCCTCACCGCCGCGGAGCTGGCGGAGCAGATGGGCCTGCGCGTGGCGGGGAACGCGCATCGGAGGATCACCGGGATCAACGAGATCAACCGCGTGCGCGAAGGCGACCTGGTCTTCGTGGACCACCCGAAGTACTACGCCAAGGCGCTGAACAGCCCGGCCACCACCATCCTCATCGACAAGGCCGACGTGGACATCCCCGACGGCAAGGCCCTCCTCATCAGCCCCGACCCCTGCGCCGACTACAACAAGCTGGTGCGCCGCTTCGCGCCCCGGTGCGCCTGGGAGGCCGGCACGCCGGACGTCGGCATGGGCAGCGAGGTGCACCCCAGCGTAGTGATGGGCGCCAACGTCCGCATCGGCGAAGGCTGCCTCATCATGCCCGGGGTGGTCATCTACCAGGACACCACCATCGGCGACCGGGTGACCATCCATGCGAACACGGTGATCGGGTCCGACAGCTTCTACTACAAGAAGCGCTCGGGCGGCTATGAGAAGATGGCGGTGGGCGGCACCACGGTAATCGAGGACGACGTGGAGATCGGAGCGCTGTGCACCATCGACCGGGGGGTGAGCGCGGACACGCGCATCGGCCAGGGCACCAAGATCGACAACCACGTGCAGGTGGGGCACGACACCCTCATCGGGAAGCACTGCCTCATCGCCGCGCACGTGGGCATCGCCGGCTGCTGCGTCATCGGCGACGGCGTGACGCTGTGGGGCCAGGTTGGCGTGCCCAGCAAGCTCACCATCGGTGCGGGAGCAGTGGTGCTGGGCCAGAGCGGCCTCATCGCCGACCTGGAGGGCGGCAAGACCTACTTCGGCTCGCCCGCCGGCGAATGGAAGCAGAAGATGCGCGAGGTGGCGCTGATGGGCCGCCTGCCCGACATGGTGAAGAAGATGGGGCTCTGAGATGACACGCCTCGACCGCCTCACCGAACGCTTGAACCTGAAAGAGTTCCAGCTGCGGGCGCTGCTCGACGTCACCAAGGCCATCAACAACAACCTGGGCCACGACGAGCTGCTGCAGCTCTACGCCCGCATCATGCACGACGAGCTGGGCATCACCCGGCTGATGCTGTTCGAGCACGGCCAGGACTGGCGGTGCGTGCAGGCCTTCGGCGCCGACGAAGGGGCCCAGCGGAAGGTGGACGCCGCCGCGCTGATGGAGCGGTACAAGGACATCCAGTTCATCGGTGCCGGCACGGCCCCGGAGCTCGCCGGGTTCGACATCGCCGTGCCCGTGTTCCACCGCGAGCAGCCATTGGCCCTGCTGCTCATCGGCGACATCGACGAGGCGGAACAGCGCATGAGCCCCACGGTGAAGCACATGAACTTCATCCAGACGCTCACCAACCTGATCGCCGTGGCCGTGGAGAACAAGCGGCTGGGGAAGCAGGCCCTGGCCCAGGAGCGGGACAAGCGCGAGCTGGAGCTGGCCGCGGAGATGCAGATGATGCTGATCCCCCGCGACCTGCCGAACGACGAGCGCGTGCAGGCGGCCGCCTGGTACCAGCCCCACCGCCAGGTGGGCGGCGACTATTACGACGTGATCGCCACGGGCGACGACGAGCTGGTGATCTGCGTGGCCGACGTCAGCGGCAAAGGGATGGCCGCCGCCCTGCTGATGTCGAACTTCCAGGCCACCCTGCGCGCCAAGGTGCAGCACGGCGAGCTGCCGCTGGACCGCCTGGTGGCCGAGCTGAACGCCAACGTGCTGGAACGCGCGCGCGGCGAGCGCTTCATCACGCTCTTCATCGGCCGGGTGGACCTGGCGAAGGGGGTGATGCACTTCGTGAACGCGGGCCACAATGCGCCGCTGCTCCTGCGCGATGACGCGGTGAGCGAGCTCAGCACCGGCAGCATCGCCCTGGGCATGCTGCCCGAGCTGCCGTTCGTGCTCGAGGGCAAGGCCAACATCACCCGGGGCACCCTGCTGTGCTATACCGATGGCCTGGTGGAACAGGAGGACGCCGCCGGCAACGCCTTCGAGACGCCCGCCATCCGCCGCACCCTGGAGCTGTTCCAGGCCGCCGGCCCCAAGGCGGTGAACGAGGCCCTCATCGCCACCTTCGAAGCGCACCGCGCCGGCCTCCCCTACCTCGACGACATCGCGCTGCTCACCTGCCGCTTTTCCTGAAGCCGGGAGCCTCCGGTCCGACCGGTGATCAAGCCTGTGGCTTGAGGCTGGGAGCCGGCGGCTGTGCGAAGGCCTGGCGCGCCGGGTACTTGAGGTCCAGCACCACGATCATCGCCGTGAAGCCCCAGAACGGCACGCTCGCCTTGTCCAGGTCGAGGAAGTTGTTCAGGGTGCCGTGGATGTAGTAGGTGACCAGCCCGAAGAAGGCGGCCCCCACGATGCGCTTGTCCACGCCCGCCGGCAACCGCGAGTACAGGCGCACCGCCGTCCAGCAGGAAACGCCCACCAGCACCACCACGAGGAGCATGCCGGGCAGGCCCTGTTCCGCGAGGGGCCCCAGGAACTCGCTGTGGGCGTTCCCGTTCAGGCCGAAGTTGGTGCTGATGATCGTCCGGTCGCGGGCCGCCTGGAAGGGCGCGTACTGGAACATGTAGGTACCGGGGCCCCAGCCCATCACGGGCCGCTGCTCGTACATCCGCAGCGCCGAGTTCCAGCGGTTGATGCGCTCGAGGTTGCTCGCGTCGGAGCGGATGTTGCCGATGGAGCTCACGTGCTTCGCCAGGTCGTCGCTGCTCTCGTCGCGGTTGCGCTCCAGGGCGATGGTGATGCGGTCCTGGTTGGCGAAATAGACGGCCCCCGCCACCACGGCCACGGCGCCCACCACCCAGCCCGGCACCCGCAGGCGCATGGTGAGGAAGAGGGCCAGCGCACCCGCCACGCCCACCCAGGCGGCACGGGTGTAGGAGAACACCATACCCGCCGTCAGCACCAGGAGGAAGAACACCGCCACGCCCCGGCGCGTGCGGGAATACCCGGGCATGCCGATGGCCGTCACGGCGAACGGCAGGAAGAACGCGATGATGGCCCCGTAGCTCGTGTGGTCCTTGAAGAAGGGCGACATCACCCAATGGGCCGGGTCCTGCTCGAAGCGGTACTGCGCGTGGTTCACCAGCGTGTAGCCGATCACGATCGCCAGGCCGCAGGTGTACAGCCAGAAGAAGCGCTGCATGTTGCGCGGCTCCTCGAAGAGCCGGGTGGCCATGAAGTACATGGTGCACAGGAACCACAGGCGGGCGGCGAGGTACTTCACCGACACCAGCGGCATGCTGCTGGGCAGGATGCAGAGGGCCATCCAGGCCAGCTGCAGGAGGATCACGACGGTGATGGGGTGGCGCAGCACGCGCAGGTCCACCGCGCCGCGCTCCAGCACCACTTTCAGGAGGAACAGGAGCATGACGGCCACCATCAGGGGCTCCGTGGGCAGGGACACGCCGATGCCGCCGAGGTCCAGCTGCTCCAGGTTGATCGACAGCGGGGTGGCGAAGACGATGAACAGCAGCACCTTGTCCGCCGCCGCCACCAGGGCCCAGGCCACGAGCAGCGCCGCGGGCAGCAGGTTCAACCAGTAGACCTCCTTCGCCATGCACAGCACGTTCGCCAGCACGAACGCCACGCAGGCGAAGGGGATCCAGTTGGCCTTCAGCGCCCGCACCATCGCTCAGCGGCGTTGCTCGCGGAGGAACACGAGGATGTAACAGAGGAGGAGCGCCGAGGCCATGCTGATGGCCACGATGATCCAGCGCACGGGGTAGACCTTCTTGTCCGACACCTCCGGGTACGTCACCACGTTGGTGATCGTGAGCTCCTTGTCCACGTCCACCAGCACTTTCTGGTACTCGGCCAGCTGCTTGCTGTAGCCCTTGATCAGCAGGTCGTTCAGCTCCGACAGGCTGTGGAACTCGCCGCCCCGCTGCTCCAGGTCCTTCAGCATGGCTAGCACCTGGTCCTTCTGCCCCGGGCTGCCGCCGTGCGTGAGCAGCCGCATGTAGGCCTTGGTCAGCTCCTCGGTCTGGGTCTTGTACTCCAGCAGGCCGGTGCCGCTGCGGAGCGTGTCCAGCCGCGCCGCCACGCTGTCCGAGCCCTCCTTCAGCACGGCCAGCGTGCGCTCCATGATGGTGAGCACCTCGCGGGCGTTCGCATGCATCAGGCGCCGGTTCAGCAGGTCCACCTGGCGGAGGATCTCGTTCACCATGTCGCGCGCCAGCACCGGGTCCTCGTCCGTCACCTCGATCTCCACGCTCTCGAAGCGCGTCTTGCCGATCTCCACCCGCTCCTTGTACAGGTCGCGCAGCCAGGTGCGGCCGGGAGGGGCCGCGGTATCGATGCCGTAGTGGTGCACCAGGTCGAAGCGCTTCACCAGGCTGTCGCGGATGCTGTTGCTCTCCAGCAGCTGCAGCAGCTGGTCGGCGCGGGTCTCGATGGAATAGCTGTTCAGGTTCACCGGGTACACGATGGCCGACGACCGGAACCGCGGGGTGATGAAGCGGGGCCCGCTGAAGATGGCCCCCAGCGCGGCCGCGGCGATGGCCACCCCCACGAAGAGCCGCCAATGCCGCTGCACCACCGCGAAGAAGCGCGTGAAGCTGGTGGCCTCAGGCATGGCTCGCACGCACTTTGCGGACGTTCTCCTGGATGATGATCAGCAGCAGGGCGAGCAGCAGGGCGCTCGCGGTGCTGATGGCCACCACCAGCCAGCGCACGGGGTAGCTCTTGCGGTCGGCCGCGAAGGCCTTGTTCACCACGAACTTATGCGGCAGGTCGCTCTCCAGGTCGGCCTGGGCCTGTTCCAGTTTCATGCGCAGCACGCTGAGGCGTTTCACTTCGTTGAATTGACGGTCCTGGAGGGTCACATAGGCGCCTCCGTACTGTGCCAATACCTTGAAACGGTCCTCGAACTCCTTCACCGCGCGCTGGTCGCCCTTCAGGATGGCCGCGCCCAGGTACTCGTTGTAGCGCTCGGTCTGCGTGTGGTAGTCCTGCACGCCGAGGGAGCGCAGGGTGCGCATGCTGTCCTCCATCTGCTCGATCTGGCCCTGGAGCTCCTCCACCTTGGCCTTCACGAGGGTGAAGCCCTTCATCGCCCGCTCGCGCGCCATGTCGCGCCACACGCTGTCCACCTGCTCGGCGATGAAGTTGGCGATGTCCGCCGCCCGCTGGGGGTCCTCGTCGAGCACCTCCACGCGCACGCTGCCGAACTTGGTGTACTCGAACTTGATGTGGTCCTCGTAGGCCTCGCGCAGGTCGGAGTTCTTGTGGGGGTCGTCCGCCTTGATGCGGTACACCTTCATCAGCCCGAACCGCTCCGCGGAGCGCTCGCGCACCAGGTCCGAATGGAGGATCTGGAGCAGCTGCTCGGCGTCCTCCTCATCGCCCAGGGCCAGGATGTCGTCCCGGCCGGTGGACTGCTCGGAGAGCAGCGCCTTGGACACGCTGTTGGTGATGGCGGGGAACAGGATGACCTCGCTCTTGAACAGCGGGCGGATGGCATAGGCGGCGATGACGCCGGCGATCGCCCCGAGGAGGGTGATGCCGATGATCAGCCGGCGCTTGCGCCAGAGGAAGACCACCAGGTCGAACGAATTGCCCACCCCGCCCCGAATGCCTTCAGCCATGACCGTGGATCGAATTGAAAGGGCGGCTAAAGTACGCCTCAGCGTTCCTCCCGGCGCCCGTCCGGACGCAGGGCCAGCACGGCCCGCAGCGCCCGCAGGGACACCAGGCCCGTGGCGAACGCCGCACCGAGCGCCCCCAGGGCCAGCACGGGCGCGGCCACCGGGAGCCCCACGCCCGCCCGCACGAGCAGCGCCGCCCCGCCCACCAGCACGCCGGCATAGGCCAGCGTCCGCACCACGTCGATCGCGGGCGCCCGCAAGGCGAAGCGGCGTGCAGCCACCACCATCTGGGCCAGCGCCATCGCCCCCTGGGTGATCAGGCCCGCCGTGGCCGCGCCCAGGGCCTGCCACCGCGGGATCAGCACCAGGTTGAGGACGATGTTCAGCACCATGCCCCCGGCCGCGAGCCGGTTCAGGGTGCGCAGCTCCCCGCTCGCCGTGAGCAGGGTGCCGAAGATGTAGGTGATGCACACCGCCACGAAGCTCCAGATGAGCACCGCGAAGGCCTGGGACGACAGGTCCGTGTGCTCGTGGTAGCGCAGGTCCATCACCGGCCGGGCGAAGAAGCAGCCCACCACCGCCACAGCGATGGTGCCCGTGAGCACCAGCCGCAACGCCAGGCCGGTCAACGGCCCCACGTCGTCGCCCTGCTTCAGCATGCGGCTGTACATCGGCAGCAGCAGCCCCGCGAAGAGGAAGCCGAGCATGTTGAACGCCTCGAAGAAGCGGAAGCCCTGGGCGTAGATGCCCGCATGGAGCTTGCCTTCCGGCGAAAGCCGCTCCAGCATCACCGTGTCCGTGCGGTAGTAGAAGCTCATCAGCAGCACCAGCAGGGCGAAGGGGAAGCTCTGCCGCAGCACCGTCCGGGTGAACGCCAGGTCCCACGTGGGGCGCAGCCGGCCGGTGCGGCGCAGCACCAACGCCAGCGCCACCAGGACCGTGAGCCCGTAAGCCACCGTCTGCGCCCAGGCGAACCAGCGCATGGGGAACGGCCCGGCCTGGGCACGCCCCCACAGCAGCCAGGCGCAGATGGCGATGAGCAGCACCCGGTCCAGCACCGACAGCAGGCTGTCCTGCGCGAAGCGCTGCGCACCGGCGAGGTTGGAGCGCAGGTAGAGGATCAGCGACACCAGCACCTGGTTCAGCACCAGGATGGCCAGCAGGTGCAGCTCCGCCCCCTGGTAGCCCAGCACCCAGGCCGCGACGAAGACCACCACCGCGTACAGCACCACCAGCAGCGACCGCACGGTGAGGATGCCGCTCACGTGGGCCCGCATCAGGTGCGTGTTCTGCGCGATGTGGCGCGTGTTCCAGTTGGTGATGCCGAGGTCCAGCAGGATGTTGAGCAGCACGCTCAGGCTGAAGAGCGCCGCATAGCCGCCGTAGGCCTCCGTGCCGGCACGGCCCTGCACCTCGGCCTCGATGCCCAGGATGTAGAAGGGCTTCACCAACAGGTTCAGCACCAGCACCAAGGCCAGGTTGGTGAGGAAGGTGCGCTGCACGGGTGTAAATGTGGGGAGTTTGCGGCTGGCATGGCCCTCACGCCGGGCCGGCCGCCGGCTCTAATATTGCCGGATGCGCATCGCCGTGAACACCCGCCTGCTCCTGCCGGGCAAGCTGGAAGGCATCGGGTGGTTCGCGCACGAATCGCTGCAGCGGATCGTCCGGGCGCACCCCGAGCACGAGTTCCTCTTCCTCTTCGACCGGCCCTACAACGGGCGGTTCATCTACGGGAGCAACGTCACGCCCGTGGTGGTGCCTCCGCCTACGCGCCACCCCCTGCTCTACCGCATCTGGTTCGGCTGGATGGTGCCCAACGTGCTCCGCCGCCACCGGGCCGACCTCTTCGTCTCGCCGGACGGCTTCCTCAGCCTGCGCACCGACGTGCCGCAACTGCCAGTGATCCACGACCTCAACTTCGAGCACCATCCCGGCGACCTGCCCGGGGCCTATGGCCGCTACTACCGCTCCTTCTTCCCGCGCTTCGCGAAGAAGGCCGCGCGCATCGTCACCGTATCCGATTTCTCGAAGCAGGACATCGTGGCGCGCTACGGCATCGCCCCCGAGCGGATCGACGTGGTGCACAACGGCATCGGCGACGTCTTCTCCCCCCTGCCCGAAGCGGAACAGGCCGAAGTGCGCGCGGGGCTCACCGGCGGCGCGCCCTACTTCGTCTGCGTCGGCTCGCTGCATCCACGCAAGAACATCGCCCGCCTGCTCCAGGCCTTCGACCGCTTCGCCGAGGGGCATCCCGATGCCCGCCTGGTCATCGTGGGCGAGGCCTTCTGGTGGGACGACCGCATGAAGGCCGCCTGGAGGACGATGCGCCACACCGGACGCGTGCTCTTCACCGGCCGCCTGGAGCAGCAGGCCCTGCGGCGGACATTGGGGAGCGCGCGGGCGCTCGCGTTCGTCTCCTACTTCGAGGGCTTCGGCATCCCGGTGGCCGAGGCCATGCGCTGCGCCGTGCCGGTGATCGCCGCGCGGGCCACCAGCCTGCCCGAAGTGGCCGGCGATGCGGCCGTGTACTGCGATCCGTTCGACGTGGCCGACATCGCGCGGGCGATGGAGCGGATCTGGACCGACGGCGCGCTGCGCGCCCACCTGGCCGCCGCGGGCCCCGAACGCGCGGCGCGCTTCACCTGGGACCGCACGGCCGAGGGCCTGTGGGCCAGCATCGAGCGGGTGTTGTCCACCGGGCGTTGAAAAGCCGTTGGGCGCATCGGGGATACTTTCGCGACGCATGGCACGGCTCGCTTCCTTCCACACCGCCGGCCTCGTCGAGGCGGGTTGCGACGAGGCGGGCCGGGGCTGCCTGGCCGGTCCGGTGGTGGCCGCCGCCGTGATCCTGCCGCCGCGGGTCCGCCTGCCGGGGCTCGACGACTCGAAGAAGCTCACCGCCCCCGACCGCGAGCGCCTCCGCCCGCTGATCGAGCGCGCGGCCATCGCATGGTGCGTGGCCTCGGCCAGCATCGACGAGATCGACCGCATCAACATCCTGCACGCCTCGTTCCTGGCGATGCACCGCGCCATCGCCGGGCTGGGCGCCTCCCCCCAGGCGCTGCTCATCGACGGCGACCGCTTCACGCGCTACCCGGGCATCCCGCACCACTGCATCATCGAAGGCGACGGCAAGTACCGCAGCATCGCCGCGGCATCCGTGCTGGCCAAGACGCACCGCGACGAACTGATGCGCCGGCTGCATGCGGAGCATCCCGCCTACGGCTGGGCGGAGAACAAGGGCTACCCCACCGGGGAGCACCGGGCGGCCATCGCCGCGCACGGCTCCTCGCCGCACCACCGCATGAGCTTCCGGCTGCTGCCCGTGGAGCCCACGCTGTTCTGAGCGGACACCGGCATCCACACGCCGCTGTGCGAAAGGCGAAGGCCGGCGCGGGCCGTTCCCCGGCGTGCCGCCGGACCTTTGGACATTCCTCTCCATGCGTCGCTTCCTCATCGTCCTGCTCCTGGTCGCCATCGTGGGGGCCACCGCCTGGTGGCTGCTGCGCTGGCGGTCCGATACCGGTCCCCTGGCCGACCCCTGGAAGGCGCTGCCGCCGAACAGCGCGGTGGTGCTCGAAGTGCCCCTGCCGCTGGCCACCTGGCAGCGGTTCATCACCACTACCCAGCTCTGGCGCGACCTGGAGAAGGTGCCGGCCTGCGCCACCCTGAACGGGCTGCTGCTGCGCATGGCCGATGCCGCGGCGAACGACGAGCGCCTGCAACGCACACTGGCCACCCATCCCCTGCTGGTCGCCTGGGAGGCCGCCGGCGATGGGCCGGCCCTGCTGGCCGCCTGGCCGATGGAAGGCGCCTCAGGGACCCTCGCTCCCCTGGGCACCGCGCTCGGCATCGACCTGGGCCCTGGATCACCCCTTTGGAACGGTGGGCGCCTCGCGCTTCGCAGCGACAGCACGCTCCCTGCGCTGGAGCTCACCTGGCACAACGGCCTGCTGCTGGCGAGCGACCGGTCCGGCATGCTGGACGATGCGGTGAAGCGGCTCGCCAACGGATCGGTCGCGCCCGACAGCCTTCTTGTCCGCGCCCGCGCCACCCTGGGCGGCGGCAGCGATGCGCACCTGCTCGTGCAGCCCGCACGCGCCGAACGCCTCTTCGCCGCCTGGACCGAACGCGACGCCGCGGCCTGGCCCGAGGGATGGGCCGCGCTCGACCTGCGCACCCGGCCCGGCGCGGTGCTGATGAGCGGCCTGCTCTTCACGGCTGCAAGCGACAAGGGGCTCGACGCCATCCTGCATGGACCGCCCGGGCGATCCGACACCTACCGCACGAGCATCCTGCGGGTGCTGCCCGCGAACGTGGCCCGCCTGCGCACGCTGCGCGTGGACGACGCCCTCCGCTATGTGCAGGAACGGACCGGCGCCGCCCCGAACGAGGACCTCTTCAATGCCTACGCGGCGTGGGTCAGCGGCACCATCGGCCTCGCCGAGGCGCGCCAGCCGGGCGACAGCCTGACGCATCGCTGGGGGGTGCTGCAAGCCGCCGATCCGGCGAAGGCCGCCGCCGCCCTCCTGGCCCGCTGCACCGACGGATGCGACACGGCCATCTACCGGGGGCTCCGCATGGCGCGCATGGCGGACAGCGATGCGCTCACGGCCCTGTTCGGCCCCTTGTTCAAGTCGCTCGACCGGCCGCTGTGGACGATGATGGCCGACAAGGTGGTGCTGGCCGGCACCCCGGCCGACATGCGCGCGGCGATCGATGCGTGGACCGATGGCACGTCGCTCGCCGTGGACCCGCGCGCCGGGGAGTTCTTCCGCCGCTATGCCTCGGACGCGAGCTTCAGCTGGTGGGCCGACGTGGCGCACGCCTTCCCGCTCTGGAAGGACCAGGCGCGGCCCGAAGCGGTGCAACGCCTGGAAGCCGCACGCGGCGCGTGGGACGGGCTGGGCGGCTGCCTCCTGGAACTGGCCCCCCAACGGCCCGGCGTGCACGAGATCACCTTCTGCCTCCAGCACGAGGGCGGCGAGCGGCAGGAGGTGGGCGCCCTTTGGAGCGCCGCGATCGGCGCCCCGCTGGAGGGGGTGCCCCACCTGGTGAGGGACCACTTGAGCAAGACCCTGCAGGTGCTCGTGCAGGACCGCGACCACCGCATCAGCCTGATCAGCTGCACCGGCAAGGTGTTGTGGCAGCGCGAGCTGCCCGCGCCCATCCTCGGCGATGTGCGGCAGGTGGACCGCTTCAAGAACGGCAAGCTGCAGCTCCTCTTCAACACGGCGGACGCCGTCTTCCTCATCGACCGCAACGGCAAGGACGTGGAGGGCTTCCCCATCGTCCTGCCCGGCAAGGCCGCCACCGCCCTCAGCGTCTTCGATTACGAGGGCACCCGCGAATACCGCGTCCTGGTGCCGCTGGCCGACGGCCGCCTGCTCAACTTCGGGATGGACGGCAAGCCGGTGCAAGGCTGGGCGGTGGGACCGTTGCCCGCGGCGGCCATCGCCCCGATCGAGCACGTGCGGCTCAAGGGCAAGGACTTCCTCCTGGCGGTGGATGCAGCGGGCGGCGCCATCGCCCTGGACCGCCGCGGGGAGCAGCGCTACCGGCCGCAGCTGCGGATGAAGGGCGTCCAGGCGGTGCTGGGCCTGCGCAGCGCGATGGACATCGGGGCCTGCCGCGTGGCCTGGAGCGACAGCAGCGGCGCCGTGCTGAGCGGCACGCTCGACGGGGCCGTGGATACGCTCGCCCATCCGGGCCGGGGGCAGGTGACGGCCTTCGACGCGGACGGCGATGGCGGCATCGACGTGGCCCGCGTGACGAGCGACAGCCTGCTCGTGACCGACGCGAAGGGCCCGCGCTTCGGCACCACGCTGCCCGATGGCGGCACACCGCAGGTGTTCCCGGTACTCCTTGCCGGAAGGACCGGTGAAGCGCTCGGCCTGGTGCTGCCCGCCCAGGACCAGGTGCGGCTCTTCAGCGGCGATGGCACCCGCTGGCCGGACCTGCCGGTGACGGGCGACGTCCCCTTCCGGGTGGCCGACATCAACCTGGACGGCGTGCTCGAGCTGGTGACCGCCACCAAGGACGGCCGCGTGATCGCCTACGCCCTGTCGGCACCCTGGCCGTGAAGCCCGACATCGCCACCGAGGACGACCTCCGCGGGTTGGTCGAGGACTTCTACGGCACGTTGGCGCGGGATCCCCTCGTGGGCCCCTTCTTCGCGGGGCTCGACCTGGACGCGCACCTGCCGCGCATCCGCGCGTTCTGGGGAATGGTGCTGCTGGACCGGCCCGGCTACACGACCAATGTCACCGAGGTGCACCGCGCACTGGCGCAGCGGATGCCGCTGGAGCCGCGCCATTTCGACCGCTGGCTGGAACTGTGGAGGAACGCCGTGGACGCCCGCTTCACCGGCCCGGTGGCCGAAACCGCCAAGGAGCGGGCCCTCTCCATCGCCGCGGTCATCCGCGCCAAGGTGCACGGCCGCTAATCGCGGTGCTTCCGCAGCCAGACCTTCTGCCCGGGCTTCAGCGTATCGGCGATGCCCAGGCCGTTGTAGGCGGCGACCTTCTTCAGCTTCACGCCGTAGCGCTGGCTGATGCCCCAGAGCGTCTCGCCTTGTTCGGCCAGGTGGAAGTCGGTGGTCTTGCTCTTGTTCCGCTTCGGCTGGATGTAGATGACCTGGCCCTCTTCCAGCACGGCGTCCTTGGGCAGGTCGTTCCAACCGGCGATCAGGCCCGGCATCTGCTCCACCTCATCGGCGATGCGCCGCAGGGGCTCACCCTTCTTCGCCCGCACGAACTTGATGCGGCCCTCGAACTTCTCCACCGCGCGGCCGCTGCCGATCGTCACCACGTTGTCGTTGTCCGACGGCCGCTTGCGCGCGGGCTTGCCCGGGGCGGGTGCCGCCGGCTTGTCGGCCTTGCCTGCGTAAGTGACATCGATGCCGCGATCGAGCTTGTCCAGCTCGTACCGCTCGATCAGGTCGATGAGCTTCTGCGGGTAGCGCGGGTCGGTGGCGTAGCCGCATTTCTTCAGGCCATGGGCCCAGCCCTTGTAGTCCGTGGGCTTCAGCTCGAACAGGCTGGCATAGCGGGGCCGCTGCAGGAACTTGGAATGGTCCTCGAAGCTCTGGGCGGCGTCCTTGTACTTGCGGAAGCAATCGTCCTTCTTGTCGTCGTCGTGGTAGATCTTGCCGCCCGTCCAGTCCGGCGTGCACTTGATGCCGAAATGGTTGTTGCCCTCGGTGGCCAGGACGCTGTTGCCGTTGCGGCTTTCCAGGAGCCCCTGGGCCAGGGTGATGCTGGCGGGGATGCCGTGCTCGGCCATCTTCTTGGTGGCCACCTCCTTCCACAGCGCGATGTACTCCTCGGGCGTGGTGGTGCGCCCCGGCGGCTGTCCCTGGGCCGGAAGGGCGAAGGCGGTCACAGCGAGCGCCGCGATCATCAACAAATTCACGATCCTCATGGTACCGATGGGGCGGTCTTCCGCAAGGGCCGAAGCTATTGGGGCTCAGGAGGCTTTTCCACGATCGATCCACAGGGCTGTCCACCGCTGATCGTGGATAGAACGCGCCGCCTTCCGACCTTCGTACCGGTGAAGGAGAAGCACCCGATACCGCCACCCGATGACCCGCGGGTGCTGCACCTCAAGCGGCTGGGGTACCAGGACGGCGATTTCTATTTCACCCCCGAAGGGTACGTGGTGTGGACCGAGCAGTACCACCTGCGGCGGGGCTATTGCTGCAAGAGCGGCTGCCGGCACTGCCCCTATGGCAATTCACCCGAGGACCGCAAGCGGAACGGCCCGGCACGCTGAGCGCACCGGGCCGCGTCCCTGACGCAAGGGATCCCTTACGGAATGAACACGCGCACGGTGGCCGTGCCCGTCGTGGTCGTCACCTGCACGAGGTAGATGCCGGCCGGCTGC
This sequence comes from Bacteroidota bacterium, assembly GCA_018267055.1. Taxonomy (GTDB): domain Bacteria; phylum Bacteroidota; class Bacteroidia; order Flavobacteriales_F; family PHOS-HE28; genus PHOS-HE28. The sequence goes on along the minus strand of JAFDZF010000177.1, from coordinate 3,749 downwards.
TGTGCGACGATCCGCATGCGGTCGTTATCGGTACCGCCCTGCTGGAGCACCGTGCGGCCCGTTGCGTCCATCACCCGCACGGAACGGATGGCACCCTCCAGGCTCTGCACCTGCAGGTAGCCATCACCACTGCACCGCACGTCCACCCGGGCATCCGTCGATCCGACGGCGGCGATGCCGGCCACGCCCGAGCCGGCCCACAGCTCGAGGCCCACGTCCGCATCGTTGGCCGCGAAGACGAAGGCGCCCTGGAAGATGATCATGTTACCGTCCGCGGCATCCGGGCCGCCGTTGAGCACGCTCGGCATGAACTCGTGCACCATCCGGGTGCCGTCCAGGGTGCCGTCGCTTTGCCAGTACTGGCGGGCATGCGAGCCCTCCTTGCCCATGAAGTAGAACCGCTGGCCGTCGTTGCGGAACCCATAGAACGCGCCGGCGTTCGGACCGCTCAGGGGGTCGGGCTCGAAGGTCTTCACGATGGCCGAAGCCTGTGCGGCGGGATCGATGCCCACCAGGAAGACGTGCTCGTTGTCCGCGGTGAGCGTATAGAGCTTGCCGTTGAGCGCGGTGAGGTTCGTGTACCCGAGGTTCGGGATACCGGCGACCACGAGCTCCGTGGTGGCCTCCGTGCCGCGCGTGCGGTACAGCTTCCACTGGTCCTCCAAGGCGCTGAAGTACATCCAGTCGTCGCCACCGGCCTCGGGATAGGTGAGGCCGGCCATGTGCGGGAAGCCATACTGGGCCGCGTGGATGACGCCCGTGTTCGCCGGGGTGCCGTCGGAGCCGATGACCCCGGCGAGGCCGCCCACGATGAAGCGCTCGTCGTTCCTGGAATAGCGCAGGGCGACGGCACCGGCGGCACCGGCCTCATTGATCACCGCGAACTGCGACGTGCCGGCCTCCGTGCCGTCGCTGCACCAGAGCTGCGGGCCGTTGGTGCCATCGCTCGCCAGGAAATAGGCCTTGCCGCCGAAGTCGAAGCCCTGGAACAAGGGGAAGGGCGTGCCCAGCGATGTGGCGGTGCCCGAGTTGATGTCCTTCAGGCGGTGCGTGCCGCCGGGCGTGCCGTCGGTGATCCAGGGCTCGTACCCGTGGTCGGGGTCCGAGCCGGGATAGATGAGCCGCCCCCCGGGCAGCGGGATGCCGGTGAAATAGAACAGCACCTGGTACGGGATGGTGTCGAGGGCCTGCACCGAGCCGTTGCTCACGCGCCACAGGATATCGTTCACGCTGCCTTCCTGCTGGGCGAAGAAGTAGATGTTGTCACCGCTGGTGATGAGGCCGCCATTGGTGGTGGTGTAGCCGAGCGCACCGCCCACGTGGGCGAGCTCCTGCACATTGCCGGACAGGTCGTCCAGCTGGAAGAGCTTGCCCAGGGAAAGGCCGTCGTTGGCGAAGAGCAGCAGCTTGCCGTCGTGGACGCGGAAGCCGTACGGACGGCCATGGTTGACGAAGGCCCCGCTGCTGCCGGGGAAGAAATCACGGACCAGCGTGGGCGCCTGGGCACCCGCCGGGGTGGTGAGCGCCAGGGCGGCCAGGACGTGGAAGAGCGTAGTGAAGCGCATGGGCGGAATGTTTGGGCTATCGTACGGGCGCTCCGGGGCCTGGGTCCCCCCGTTCCCACCGTGATCGGCTACGGTGATCGCCCGATGCCCTCCCGGATGGTACCGGGGTGCGATCTTCGCCCTATGCCCACTGCCACCGCCTCCGACCTCGCCCTGTTCCAGCGGACCATCCGCGAAGGCATCCCCGATGCGCTGCCGCCGGCGCGGCCGCTCGACCCGGCGGTGAGCCACGCGCCGGTGCGCAAGGACATCCTCACCGCCGCGGAGAAGAAGCTGGCCCTGCGCAACGCCCTGCGCTATTTCCATCCGAAGCACCACGCCGTGCTCGCGCCCGAGTTCGCCGCGGAACTGAAGGCGTACGGCCGCATCTACATGCACCGCTTCCGACCGGAGCACCCCATGCAGGCGCGGCCGATCGATCACTATCCGGCGAAGAGCCGGCAGGCCGCGGCCATCATGCTGATGGTGCAGAACAACCTGGACCCGGCCGTGGCCCAGCACCCGCATGAGCTGATCACCTACGGCGGCAATGGCGCGGTGTTCCAGAACTGGGCGCAATACCGCCTGGTGATGCGCTACCTGTCGGAGATGACCGATGAGCAGACGTTGGTGATGTACAGCGGCCATCCGCTGGGCCTCTTCCCCAGCCACGCCGATGCCCCACGCGTGGTGGTGACCAACGGGATGGTGATCCCCAACTACAGCAAGCCCGACGACTGGGAGCGCATGAACGCCCTGGGCGTGTCGCAATACGGCCAGATGACGGCGGGCAGCTACATGTACATCGGCCCGCAGGGCATCGTGCACGGCACCACCATCACCGTGCTGAACGCCGCGCGGATGCTGGGCGGCGGCACCCGGGGGCGGCTCTTCGTCACCGCGGGACTGGGCGGCATGAGCGGTGCGCAGCCCAAGGCGGGCAACATCGCCGGCGTGGTGACCCTCTGCGCCGAGGTGAACCCCGCCGCCGCGCACAAGCGCCACCAGCAGGGCTGGGTGGACGAGGTGATCGACGACGCGGACCGCGCCATCGACACCGCTCTGGCTTGGCGGAAGAAGGGCGAGGCCCACAGCATCGCCTACCTCGGCAACGTGGTGGACCTCTGGGAACGCCTCGCGGCGCGCGGCGTCGCCGTGGACCTGGGCAGCGACCAGACCAGCCTGCACAACCCGTGGGCGGGCGGCTACTACCCGGCGGGCCTCGGTCTCGCCGAGAGCAACGCGCTCATGGTGGACGATCCGGCCGCCTTCAAGCAGCGCGTGGAGGAAAGCCTGCGCAGGCAGGTGAAGGCCATCAATGCCCTGGCGGAAAAAGGCATGTACTTCTTCGACTACGGCAACGCCTTCCTGCTGGAGAGCGCACGCGCCGGGGCCGACATCGCAGGGACCGACGGCGCGGAGTTCCGCTACCCGAGCTATGTGGAGGACATCATGGGCCCGCTGTGCTTCGATCACGGCTTCGGTCCCTTCCGCTGGGTGTGCACGAGCGGCGACCCGAAGGACCTGGCCACCACCGACCGCATCGCGGGCGACGTGCTGGAGGGCATGCTGTACGACGCCCCGGAGGCCGTCCGCCAGCAGATCGGCGACAACCTGCACTGGATCCGCAGCGCGCAGGAGAACAAGCTGGTGGTGGGCAGCCAGGCCCGCATCCTCTATGCCGACAGCGAAGGGCGCATCCGCATCGCGGAGGCCTTCAACGCCGCCATCAAGCAGGGGGCCATCAGCGCAGCGGTGGTGCTGGGGCGCGACCACCACGACGTGAGCGGCACCGACAGCCCCTACCGCGAAACGAGCAACATCCGCGACGGCTCGCGCTTCACCGCCGACATGGCCGTGCAGAACTTCGTGGGCGACGCCTTCCGGGGCGCCACCTGGATCAGCCTGCACAACGGCGGCGGCGTGGGCTGGGGCGAGGTCATCAACGGCGGCTTCGGGATGGTGCTCGACGGCAGCGCCGACAGCGACCGCCGCCTGAAGGCCATGCTGCATTGGGACGTGAACAACGGCATCGCCCGCCGCGCCTGGGCCCGCAACCCCAATGCCGTCTGGAGCATCCAGGAGGAGATGAAGCGGGAGCCCCGCCTGCAGGTGACCCTGCCCCACGAGGCCGACGACGGCCTGCTGGAGCGGACCTTGGGCTAGGGGAATGCGTCTTTTTCCCGGGGTGGACCCAACCCCGGC
>JAFDZF010000176.1 GCA_018267055.1 Bacteroidota bacterium | reverse complement strand
TAGATGCCGGTGAGGATGCCGATCAGCGTGATGCCGATCTGCACGGTGCTCAGCAGGCGGTTCGGCGCATTGATCAGGGCCAGCGCGGCCTGCGCGCGCATATCGCCCCGGGCGGCCTCCCCCTCCAGGCGGGCCTTGCGCGAGCTCACCAGTGCGATCTCGCTCATGGAGAACAGGCCGTTCAGCAGGAACAGCAGCAGGAGGAAGAGGATCTCGCCCATGGATCGGGGGGACAAAGATGCCTCGGTCCGCCAACATGCCCGGCAACATCCCGGCCGCCCGTGCGTCATGGGAAGACCGATCCACCCGCCATGCGTCCGTGCACCCAGAAGCTTCCACCCGCCGGCCGGGCCGGGCTTGCGCTCTGCGCCGTCCTCGCCCTGGTCGGCCCGCCGGTCCGGGCCCAGCGCACGGCCGCGCTCGACCTCACCCTGGGCACGCCCATCACCTTCTCCGCGTCGGACCAACCTCTGGAGGTGGTGGCCGACTCCAGCGGGAAGGGCTTCTTCGTGCGGCGGCAGCACGCGGAGAACGCGTTCAACGTGGAGCATTACGGGGAGAAGAACCGCCGCGACTGGGGCCTGCCCATCCTTTTCGGCGACCGCTCCGTCGGCGATGCGCACGTGGTGTCATTGCCGTACCGCGACCACCTGATCACCTTGGCCTACCTCTGGGCCGAGGACGGCGGGGGGCTGGACGTGATGCGGGTGGCGGCGCGGAAGGGGACCAAGGGCGGCAAGGGCCTGGCCGCGACCATCGGGCACATCGCTCCCGGGCCGGAGCACGGGCGGCTCGATCCGCGGGCCATCACCGATGCGACCGCCCATGGGCGCGCGCTCACCGTGCACCTGCTGGCAGCGAAGAACGTGGTGCGCGCCATCAGCACGGCCCTTTATACGGCGGAGCCCGAAGCGCTGGACGCCGACATCGTGGAGCTGCCCGCACCGCTGGCCGACGGCAAGGTGAGCAGCACGGCGCTCCGCGCGGACGGCACCGGGCTGATCGTCCTGGTGGGGCATGACCCCGCGGTGAAGCCTGCCGCCGGCGATCACGCGAAGCGCATGTACCTCGTGCAGGTGGCGCCGGGTAAGGCCCCCGTCATCGTTCCCGTGCAGCCGCCCGGCGCCACGCCCGTGTGCCTGGCCTGCGGCTGGCGGCCCGACGGCGGCATCCGGTGCGCGGGCATGGCCTTGGCGTCCGACGCCCCCATCCCGCAACTGTTGAGCGTGGATGGGGCCTCCGGGCCGGGCGACCTCGCGTACCGGACGGAGCCGTTGGACCCTTCGTTGGCGGAAGAGCTGTTCTACACCGAGGAGATGATGGCCCAGCAGCAGGCCAAGGGCAGGGACAAGGATGCGGCCAAGCACCGCCAGGCCGGCATCACGCGTTTCGCCGATCGCATGCAGCCGATCCACTTCCAGGCCGTGGCGCCGGACACCTTCCTCTTCGTCGGCGAGGTCCAGGAGCGCACCGCGACCATCGACCACCAGGGAATGAACCCGGGCAAGGTGGAGAACCGCAGCGACCACCTCTGCTTCTTCCTCGTAGGGCCCGATGGGACCTGCCTGCGGCCCGCGGTGCTGCGGAAGTTCATCGCCGAGCAGGGCGGGGGCTCGGGCTTCATCCGCACGCTGGTGGCCTACCGGCACGGGCTGGTCCACCTCTTCTTCAACGACAACAAGCAGAGCGCCTTCCAGGAAGGCGAGCCGCCGCCCGAGCTGGCACCGGGCATCTACGTCTCGAGCCCCAACGTGATGAAGTACGCCGATCCCATGCTCCATGTGGAAGGGCCCGATGGGCCGGTGAAGCGCATCCCCGTCCTGCAGGGCCGCACGGCCAAGCCGGTGCTGATCTATGGCGGGATGTCCACCGCGCTCAACGACCGGGAGATGCTGCTCTTCCTCTCCTGGAACGGCACGGGCAGCTTCACCCGGGTCAAGCTGGAATAGACCGACTACTTTCGCGGCCCGTTCGCAAGCAGCGACGGATCCAGCGATCATGGGATTGAAGTGCGGCATCGTCGGTCTGCCCAACGTGGGCAAGAGCACCTTGTTCAACTGCCTCAGCAACGCCAAGGCGCAGGCGGCCAACTTCCCGTTCTGCACCATCGAGCCGAACGTGGGCACCATCACCGTGCCCGACCGGCGGCTGAACAGGCTGGCCGAGCTGGTGAACCCCCAGCGCATCCTGCCCACCACGGTGGAGATCGTGGACATCGCCGGCCTGGTGAAAGGGGCGAGCAAGGGGGAGGGGCTGGGCAACCAGTTCCTCGGCAACATCCGCGAGTGCGATGCCATCCTGCACGTGCTGCGCTGCTTCGATGATCCCAACGTGGTGCACGTGGACGGCAGCGTGGACCCTGTGCGCGACAAGGAGGTGATCGACATCGAGCTGCAGCTGAAGGACCTCGAGACCGTGGAGGCGCGGATCAAGAAGGTGGAGAAGCAGGCCCAGATCGGCGAGAAGGAGGCCAAGCGCCGCTTCGACCTGCTGAGCCGCATCAAGGAGGTGCTGCTGAAGGGCCAGAGCGCCCGCGCCGCCGTGAGCGCCAACGATGATCCCGCCCTGGTGAACGAGTTCCAGCTGCTCACCACCAAGCCCATCCTCTATGTGTGCAACGTGGATGAGAAGAGCGTGCTCACCGGCAACGCGCACGTGGAGGCGGTGAAGAAGGCCGTGGCCGCGGAGAGCGCCGAGGTCATCGTCGTCACCGCTGCCATCGAGGCCGAGATCGCCGCACTGGATACGCCCGAGGAGCGCGAGATGTTCCTGAAGGACATGGGGCTGGACGAGCCCGGCGTCAATAAGCTCATCCAGGCGGCCTACCGCCTGCTGAAGCTGCAGACCTACTTCACCGCGGGCGAGAAGGAGGTACGGGCCTGGACCATCCACCAAGGCATGACCGCGCCGCAGGCCGCCGGCGTCATCCACAGCGATTTCGAGAAGGGCTTCATCCGCGCCGAGGTCATCGGCTACGACGATTACACCACCCTGGGCAGCGAGGCCGCCGCGAAGGCCGCGGGCAAGCTGCGCATCGAAGGGAAGGAGTACGTGGTGAACGACGGTGACGTGATGCACTTCCTGTTCAACGTGTAAAGGGCTGCCTGGAAAATGGATGTCGCAGGATGCGACCTCCATTCGGTGTTGGGCCCCGGCCTATATTGGATATCGCATTCTGCGACATCCATTCATTCCATTGTCATGGGGAAGGCATTGGTCAGCATACCCGATGAGGTGCTGGAGCGCAGGATCTACTCGGTGCGTGGACAGAAGGTGATGATGGACCGGGACCTGGCCGAGCTTTACGGGGTGGATACACGCCGGCTCAAGGAACAGGTGCGCCGGAACAAGGACCGCTTTCCGCCCGACTTCATGTTCGAGATGATCGACAAGGAGCTCGTGGAATGGAGGTCGCATTTTGCGACATCCAAATCGGGAGGTCATGGGTGTGCGGAGGAAGCCGTTCGTGTTCACGGAGCACGGCGTGCTGATGCTGTCCAGTGTGCTGAACAGCAAGACCGCCGTGGCGGTCAACATCCGGATCATCCGGGTGTTCGCCCGCATGCGCGAGATGCTCATGACCCACAAGGACCTGATCCTGGAACTGGAGAAACTGCGTGCCCGATCGAAAGAGCATGATGGCAAGCTCCAGACCATCTTTCGCTATCTCAAGCAGATGGAGAAGCGTGAGCAGGAGCGTGTGCTGCTGGCCGAGGTGCAGCAGCGGAAGTCGCGCCCCAGGGTCGGCTTCCGGACGAAGCGGGACAAGCGCTGACCACCCCAGCGGCGGGCTGGCTACCTTGTGCACCTTCCCCTGCCGCATGAAGAACATCGCCGTTCCCCGTTGGCCCATCCTGCTGCTGCTCGCCGCCGCATGCGGCGCCCCTGAAAAGCCCGCTACCGTGAACCCGCCCACCGCCTCCCGGAACATCTTGGACAGCATGAGCACCCTGCCTTTCCACGCCCCGCCGTTCGACAAGCTGAAGGACACCGACTACCGCCCCGCCATCGAAGCGGGCATGGCGAAGCAGCTCGAAGAGGTGAAGGCCATCGCGCAGAGCACCGAGACGCCCACCTTCGCCAACACCATCGAAGCGATGGAGCGCAGCGGCCAGGAGCTCATCCGGGCCAGCCGCATCTTCTTCAACCTCACCAGCTCCAACACCAACGACAGCCTGCAGGCCGACAAGGCGGTGCTGGCCCCCAAGCT
>JAFDZF010000175.1 GCA_018267055.1 Bacteroidota bacterium | reverse complement strand
TCGGACCAGCTGCTCGAGCAGCTGGCCTATCCCCACAAGATGCTCGAATACCTGTCCACCGGCAATCCGCTCGTGTGCTCGCGCACGCTGGAGTTCGACGCGCACACCGACCTGGTGGAGATGGCCGCCACGCGGGAAGCCATCATCGATGTCCTTCGCTGCACCATCGCCGACCATGCCCGGCTGGATGCGCGTGAAGCACGCGCCGCCCGCATCGCGTTCGCGCGCGAGCGCACCACCGCGCACCTCCTCGACCGCATCGAAGCCCTGATCCCATGAGCGCCGTGCCCCTGGTGAGCATCATCATGCCGGCGTACAACGCCGACCGCTTCATCGCGGCCGCCATCCAGAGCGTGATGGACCAGACGTGGACGCATTGGGAACTGATCATCGTGAACGATGGCAGCACCGATCTGACGGTGGAGGTGGTGCAGCGCTTCCGCGACCCCCGCATCACCCTGCTGCACCAGACCAACCACGGCATCGGCCACGCGCGCAATACCGGCATGGCCACCATGCAGGGCACGTTCGTGTGCTTCCTCGATGCCGACGACCTGCTGCCCCCGCGCAGCCTGGAGTCGCGCGTCCGCCTGATGATGGAGTACCCCGGCGTGGACTTCTGCGACGGCCGGGTGATCCTCATGGACCAGCGCCTCGAGCGCGAACTGCGCCACTATACGCCTTCGTTCCGCGGCCACCCCTTCCACGAGCTCATCCGCCTCAACGGCTCCTGCTTCTTCGGCATCACCTGGATGGTGCGCTGGACGCCGGCCAACCAGCGGGCGTTCAACACCCGGGTGTCGCACGCCGAGGACCTGATCTTCTACCTGGAGATGCCGCCGACGGGCCGTTACGACCACGTGGACGAGGTGGTGCTCACCTGCCGCCGCACGGCGGGATCGAGCATGTCGGACCTGGAAGGCCTGGAGCGCTCGTACCACTACATCAAGGACTGGCTGTTCGCACAACCTGCGCGGACCACGTGGTGGGAGCGGCGGCGGTTCGCGTGGCGCATCCGGCGCATCATGTCCGGCAGCTACCGCTCGGTGGGGCGCTATGGACTGGCGCTGCGGGCGCTGCTGACCGTGCCGCCGGGGGTACCGCCCCAGAGCGCTTCCAGCACCGCGGCATAGACCGCGCGGGTCCGCTCCGGCGAACGGTACTTCAGCGCCAGTTCCGCCGTGCGGACACGCTGGTCCGGCAGGGCCAGGATGGCCTGGATGCGGTCCAGGGCCGGGCCGATGTCGTCACCTTCCGGATCGAAGACCGCACCGGCGCATGCCTCCGCCTCGATGATCCCGCTGTCGTCCGCCACGCCGCGTGTGAGCAGCACCGGCAGGCCGCTGGCCCAGTACTCCCCGATCTTCACCGGGCTCAGGTGGGCGCTGCTGGGCGTGCGCCGGTACAGGGCCGTGGCCAGGTCCGCCGCGCTGAGCCAGCCCGGCATCTCCTCCGGCAGGGCCCGGAGCACGTGCATATGCGCCGGTGCGATGCCCGCGCCGGCCAAGCCTGCGGTGACGGCTTCCGTCGGCTCCGGGGTGAGCACGAGGAACCGCGCACGGCCGCCGAAATAGCGGGCCATGGCCCCATAGGCGCGGAAGGCCGCCTCGCGGTGGTACAGCCCCCCGAACTTGCCCGCATAGGCGATCACCACCGCGTCCCCCCATCCGAGCCGGGCCCGGATGCCGGCCCGGGCGGCCGCATCGCAAGCGAAACGGTCGGCGTCCACCGCGCACGGCATCGGCAGAATGCGGTCCGGGGGAAAGCCCGCGGCGGCGATCACGCGGCCATAGGCTTCGGACACAGGCATCAGGAACGAAGCGCCGCGCAGGGGCAGGCGGTCCAGGGCACGGCCCATGCGGTAGAAGAGGCCGTTCGGCGACCAGACGCCGCAGTCGCGCATGTAGTCCGCGTGCGGCTCGAAGCTCTCCACCACATAGGGGATGCCGGTGCCACGCACCGCCCGGTGGGCCAGTGCGCCTGCGAAGGAGGTGCGCGCCACGACGAGTCCGATGGGCCGCTCGCGCAGGAGGGCGCGCAAGGCATGGACATGCCGCCAGAGGTCCACCGCGCGGGCCGCCGCGGCGGGAGCGAAGCCTGCGGCGCGCAGGGGCACATGGCGGAACCGGGGAAGGCCTTGGAAGGCCTGTGCGGACCACGCGGGCGTGCGCTCCACCGTGGCCAGGGTCACCCCGGCCACGCGCGGGTCGGCCAGCAGGGTATGCACGCCCGGAACGATGGTGGACACCGTGAGGGGATCGTCCACCCCCCAGAAGCCGATGAACAGCACCTCACGCCGCATCCTGTGCGGAAAGCTTCTTGCGTTGGACCGCCTCCACCGCCTCCTGCCAGCGCCGCAGCACGATGGGCCGGCGCGGGTCCGGATCGCCGCTCCGGTAATCGTCATAGCGGAAGGTGAGGCCCAGCGCGCGGGCCTTCCGGCGCTGCAGCATCAGGTAATCCACGATGTAGATGCCCGAGACGAACAGGGGCAGCAGCGGGATGCGGAACCGCACGAGGGCGCCGAAGTTCGGCGTGCTGATGCCGGTGATGAAGCCATAGAACACGGCGAAGGCGAAGCACACCAGCACCAGCGGGTTCTTGATCAGCGACTTGAGGAAACCGACGATGCGGCTGCGCCAGAGCATCCGGATGAAGATGAACAGCAGGAAGGCGTTCTCGATGCCGGCCAGCATCATCACGAAGTTCTTGCACTCCAGGATGAACGGCCGGAACAGCGTGGCGAAGACGGCGATGTGGAACTTGGAGAGCACGCTGGACCAGGTGGCCTCCATGGGCCCCACGTCGAAGTAGTTCGACCCGTAGGCCTCGGCCTGGGTGAGGTCCTTCTGCGCGATGATGATGGATTCCAGCGCATTGTCCAGCGAGAACTTGCCGAACCGGTCGCCCATCAGGTCCAGCACCACCACCACGCCCACGGCGAGCACGACCATGGCCAGCGGCAGGAAGAGGTATTTGACCAAGGCGTTCCGGATGCGGCTGATGCGGGCGTAGGAGCTCCACAGGATCGCCAGCGGGAACATCACCATGAAGATGTAGGGCTTGATGGCGATGATGATCATCGAGCACAGCCAGATCGCGATCCCCGAGGTCACCTGGTCCTTCTTCTTCAGGAAGAGACGGTCCACCGCATAGATGAACCAGCAGAACGCGGAGAAGGTGAAGGTGTCCTTGAGGATGCAGGAGCCCCACAGCAGCGATGAGGGCATGAAGAGCACGGCGATGGCCAGCTCACGGTGCAACCGCGGGTAGTATCCGTAGAACATCTGGAAGCACTTCCAGACGCCGATGAACGAAAGGCTGGCCAGCACCACGGTGGTGACCAGGTAGCTCTTGAAACAGAGGATGGTCAGCGGCGTGATCAGCCGGGTGATCATGAAGGCCCGCGTGTCGTAGTAGACGTAGTTGAACGGCTTGCCGGTGTCGAGGCTGAAGTAGCTCAGGTTCTCCGGGGTGGCGGACCCGAAGAGCACCTTGAGCATGTCCGTGGGCGCCTTGAAGAAGAGGTTGGTCATGGCCACCGACGAGTAGAAGTACGCCGTGGTGTCGCCGCCGCCGTAGTAGTACCAGTAGATCAGGCTGAAGGCGATGCCGCCGAGGATCTTCGCGAAGAGCCCCCAGAGGAAGTAGCGGTACTCGGGCCGGGTCTTGATCCGGACGTTCTTCTGCCGCGCGAAATAGAGGTAGAGCACCGCGATGTACACGAAGGAGACGACGTACTCCCAGTACTCGAGGTACACCATGCCGTAATGCTCAACGTACATCGGCGCGGTGCAAGGAGGGTGATGGACGGCGGGCGCTAGTCATGGTGGTACGGGCTCCGCGCCAGGATGGAGAAGGCCCGGAAGAGCTGCTCGGCGAAGAGGACGCGCACGAGCTGGTGCGGGAAGGTCATGGGCGAAAGGGAAAGCACCAGGTCGGCCCGCGCACGCACGGCGTCGGTGACCCCGAAGGCCCCGCCCACGACGAAGGCCACTTCGCGCACGCCCTGGTCGCGCCAGGTGCCCAGGCGCTCGGCGAACCCCCTGCTGGTGAAGGCCTTGCCCCGCTCGTCGAGCAGGACCACGCGCTCGCCCGGGCGCAGCGCGCCCAGGATGCGCTCCTCCTCCACCCGCGCCTGGTGGCCCGCGTCGCCGCGGCCGGCCTCGGGCAGCACCACCTCCTCCACCGGCATCGTGCGCCGCAGCCGGTCCAGGTAATGGGCCACCCCTTCGGCCACGTGCCCGCGCTCGGTCCGCCCCACCATCACCATTCGCATGCGCATGTACGTACGTCGGGCTGTTCGTAAGTCACCGGGACCCCGGTCCCGAGCTATGGCCCGATCTTTGCGAAATTCGCTTGTATCCAGCATTCGACAATGAAACGCATCGCGCTTTTCCTCTTCCTGCTCCTCCCGGCGTTCGGCCTCCGGGCCCAGAACGACGTGAAGGACCAGGTGGTGGCGGCCATCGGCTCGGGCAATGCCGCGGCGCTGGGCAAGCACCTGGTGGCCAATGTGGACATGACGGTGCTGAGCGCCAGCGAGTACTACAGCAAGGCGCAGGCCGAGCAGATCCTCCGCAAGTTCTTCGACGAGCACGATCCCCAGGGCCTCTCCATCGAGCATGAGGGCACCAGCAAGATGGGCGACCGCTACTACATCGGCAAGCTGCGCACCGCCAACGGCGAGTTCCGCGTGACGTTCTTCCTGAAGAAGACCACCGACGTCTTCCAGGTGAAGCAGCTGCGCATCGAATCCGGAAAAAGCGACCGCTGAACGTGCTGCCACCGCACACGGAAGAGCTCATCCACCGCGCCCTCCTGGAGGATATCGGTACCGGTGACCACACGTCCCTCTCGACCATCCCCGCCGATGCGAAAGGTTCCGCGCGGCTGCTGGTGAAGCAGGACGGGGTGATCGCCGGCGTGGAGCTGGCCCAGGCCATCTGCCGCCACTACGACCCCAAGCTGAACCTGCGCGTGCTGATCCACGACGGCGCGCAGGTGACCGCCGGTGAGGTGGCCTTCACCCTCACCGGACCCGCCCGCAGCATCCTCATCGTGGAGCGGCTGATGCTGAACTTCATGCAGCGCATGAGCGGCACCGCCACCCTCACCCGCGCCTTCGTGAACGCCATCGAGGGCACCGGCTGCCGCGTGCTGGACACCCGCAAGACCACCCCCACCCTGCGCGCCATCGAGAAGTGGGCCGTGCGCATCGGCGGCGGCCACAACCACCGCTTCGGGCTGTACGACATGGTGATGATCAAGGACAACCATGCCGACATGGCCGGCGGCATCCCCGCGGCCATCCAGCGCGCCCGCACCTACCTGCGCGAGAACGAGCTGCACCTGCCCATCGAGGTGGAGACGCGCGACCTCACGGAGGTGGGCCTGGTGCTGGCCACCGGCGGCGTGGACCGCATCATGCTGGACAACTTCGGCCTGGACGAGCTGGAGCAGGCGGTGCGCATGATCGGCCGCCGTTACGAGACCGAGGCCAGCGGCGGCATCACCCTGGCCACCGCACGGGCCTTCGCCGAGCGCGGCGTGGACTTCATCTCCGTGGGCGCCCTCACCCACTCCGCAGGCAGCCTCGACCTGAGCCTGAAGGCCATGATCTGACCATGGTGAAGCGGCTGAAGCGTCACCTGCTCTATTCCAGCGCCAACCGCCGCCTGATCCGCTGGACGCAGCAGGTGGTGCTGCCCGGCTTCGACGGCTTCAGCCTCTACCACATCTCGCGCTTCTTCTTCCTGGCCCTGCACCAGGGCCAGCTGATCACCCGCGCCTCGGCCATCGCCTTCCGCCTCTTCCTGGCCTTCTTCCCGGCGATCATCGTGCTGCTCACGCTGATCCCCTTCATCCCCATCCCCGATTTCCAGCTGAAGCTGCTGGGCACCTTCCAGGAGATGCTGCCCGTGGAGGTGTACCGCTTCATCGAAGGGCTGCTGCACGACCTGCTGGTGCGCAAGCACAGCACCCTGCTCAGCGTGAGCTTCGTGCTGGGCCTCTATTTCGCGAGCAACAGCGTGGACGCCATCCTGCACGGCTTCAGCGCCAGCTACCACGTGACCCGCTGGCACAGCCCCCTCCGCCAGCGGCTGATCAGCCTGGCCCTGATGTTCGTGCTCACCCTGCTCTGCGTGGTGGCCATGGGCGCGCTCACCCTCGGCTCCTGGGCGCTCTCCCTCATCAAGGACAGCGGCTACGCCATGAGCCTGCTGGAGCGCGTCGTCTTCTTCGCGGTGAAGTGGAGCGTCACCATCCTGCTCATGCTCTGCGCCATCTCGCTGCTCTACTACGCCGGCGCACCCGGCGAGCGGCGCTTCCGGCTCATCACCCCCGGGGCCATCCTGGCGCTGCTGCTGGTGCTCGGGCTCTCCCAGGCCCTGGCCTTCTTCTTCGGGCGCATCACCGACTACAACGCCCTGTACGGGTCCATCGGCGCCATCCTGGCCGTGCAGCTCTGGCTCTACTTCAACATGATCGTGCTGCTGGTCGGCTTCGAGCTGAACACCAGCATCGCCAAGGCCCGCAGCGAGCGCCACGCCCGGCTGCGCCCCGCCGACGCCGACCTGGCCTGAAGTGCGCGGAGGGCCGCGATCCGGTACTTTCACCCCTGCCCGCCGCCCGATGCCCCGGGAGGCCCGGCCCACCGCATGAGGATCCCCTTCGTCCTGCTCGGCCTCGCCCTGCTGCCGGGCGCCATCGCCCAGCGCTACGACCCGCTGCACCCGCCCAATACCTTCCGCAACGCGGACAACCCCTACTACTGGAAGAACCGCCAGCCTTATGACGGCTACTGGCAGCAGGACGTGCACTATACGCTCCACGCGCGCCTGGACGAGGTGAGCGACGTGGCCGACGCCACCGCGACCCTGGTCTACTGGAACAATTCGCCCGACACGCTGCGGCACGTGTTCTTCCACCTCTACCAGGAGGCCTACAACGCCGGCAGCTACAACGACATGCTGAACGGGAAGCGTCCCGGCCGCAAGAAGCTCGACCCCGCGGCCAAGCGCGGCACCGAGATCATCACCATGACGAGCGAGGGGCAGGAACTGGCGCGCGAGCAGGACAACACCATCGTGAAGGTGACGCTGGCCAGGCCGCTGCCGCCCGGCACCAGCATGACCTTCGAGTATCATTTCCGCACCCACTGGGGCGGTGAAGGGCGCCGGATGAAGCTGTTCAGCGCCTGGGGCTTCAAGCACTACGACGGTACCCACTGGTACCCGCGGATCAGCGTGTACGACAAGAAGTTCGGCTGGGACACCCAGCAGCACCTGGGCCATGAGTTCTACGGCGACTTCGGCTGCTACGACGTGGAGCTGGACATGCCCAATGACATGGTGGTGGAGGCCACGGGCTGGCTGCAGAACCCCCAGGAGGTGCTGCCGCCGGAGCTTCGCGCGAAGCTGGACATCGCCAACTTCAAGGACAAGCCGTGGAACGAGCGTCCCTCCGTGGTGACGCCCTACCAGCCGGGCGTGCGCAAGACCTGGCGCTACCACGCGGAGAACGTGCACGACTTCGCATTCACGGCCGACCCCACCTACCGCATCGGCGAAACGGAATGGAACGGCGTGAAGTGCATCGCGCTGGCCGAGGAGCCGCACGCCGCGAAGTGGCAGAACGCGGCCGACTACTGCGCGAAGGCCGTGCGGGCGCACAGCGAGCTGATCGGCATGTACGCCTACCCCAAGATGGTGGTGGCCGATGCGCGCGACGGCATGGAGTACCCGATGCTGACGCTCGACGGCGATGAGGACCCGGGCTACCGCAGCCTCTTCGTGCACGAGATCGGCCACAACTGGTTCTTCGGCATGGTGGGCAACAACGAGACCTACCGCGCCATGCTGGACGAGGGCTTCACCCAGTTCCTCACCGCCTGGGGCCTGGAGCGCATCAGCGGCGACACCCTGGTGACCGACACCCCGCGCACCGCCTACGAGCGCCGCTACACCCACCCGCTCCTGGCCCGTGAGTCGCAGGTGTATTCCAGCTATGCACGCGATGCCGTGCGCGACCGCCTGCCGCCGATCGACACCCACAGCGACGAGTTCTCGCGCCTGCCGGGCGGCTACCGCCACGTGTACTTCAAGACCGCGACGATGCTCTTCAACCTGCAGTACGTGCTGGGCGATACGCTCTTCAGCGCCGCGATGCAGCACTACTTCGACCAGTGGAAGATATGCCACCCCTACGTGGAGGACTTCCGGCAGAGCATCATCTCGTTCACGCACGTGGACCTGAACTGGTTCTTCGATGCGTGGATCGACACCGACCAGCGCATCGATTATGCCGTGAAAGGCGTGTCGCACCGCAACGCGGACCGGGGCCAACGGATCCACTTCCGCCGCATCGGCGACCTGCAGATGCCCATCGACTTCACCGTGCTGGCGCGCGACGGGAAGCGCTATGACTACCACATCCCGAACACCTGGTTCGTGAAGCGGACGGATGCGCGGGTGCTGCCGCGCTGGATCGGCTTCGACGAGCTGCAGCGCGATTACTATGCGGACGTGGACATCCCCAGCGGCATCGCCGACGTGCGGATCGACACCACCTACCGCCTGGCCGATGCCTACCAGCTGAACAACAGCCTCCGCCTGCCCGTGGAGACGGAGTTCGACAGCCACATCGCCAACCGTCCGGACCGCCGCATCTACGAAGGCTTCGTCCGTCCCGACGTCTGGTACAACGGTTACGATGGAGTGAAGGTGGGCCTGCACTTCCACGGCGACTACCTGCGCGCCAAACACAAGATCTGGTTCACCGGCTGGCTGAACACCGGCCTGGGCCAGAATTTGCCGAAGGAAGGCGTGGACACGCGCTACGACCCCATCAGCTTCAATTTCCGCTATGAGAACGCCACGGAGAAGCTCCTGCGCGGCTCCTCGGTGCACGTGACCGCCCGCCTGCTCGACGGGCTGGAGCGCTACGGCGCCGGCTTCGACTGGCAGCTGCGCAACGAGCGCACCCGGTTCTACACCGACCTCGCGTTCCTCCTGCGCCGCGACAGCACCGACCTGACGTACCTGATCTACCCCGGCCAATGGGAACTGGACCGGCTGAACAGCACCTGGGACGCCGGCGTGCGCCACCACTATGAATACCGGAAAGGCGAAGGCGACCTCCGGCTGAACGTGCGCAACAGCGGCATCGGCGCGGCCCTCCCTTATGCCCAGGCCACCCTGACGGCGATCAACGACAACCGCCTGGGCCGCCTGGGGCTGCGCACCCGCGTGCTGCTCCAATACGGCACCGGCACCACCCCGCGCGAGAGCGCGCTCTACCTCGCCGGTGCCTCGCCCGAGGAGATGATGGAGAACAAGTACGTGCGCAGCATCGGCTTCGTGCCCTTCGACTGGATGGGCTACGGCGCGGACGTGAACCACTTCCAGTACGGCGGCGGCCTGGGGCTGCGCGGCTATGCGGGCTACCTCGCCCCCGAGCGCAACGTGAACGGCGACCTCATCCTCTCCTACATGGGCAATACCGGCGGCGCGCTGAACGCGGAGCTGGACCTGGACGGCCTGGTGCGCTTCCGCCCGCGCGCCATCCGCGACGTGCTGCACCTGGACGTGTACCTCTTCGGCGACGTGGGCAGCATGGGCTACCGCGCCGTGACGGAGGCCGGCACCACGCAGCTGCGCCTGGCCCCGCCCCGGACCGATGCCGGCGCAGGCGCGGCGCTCACCATCAAGAAGTTCGGCCCGCTCAGCGACATCAAGCCGCTGACGATCCGCTTCGACATGCCCCTGCTATTGGGCCAGCTGCCCGCCACCGAGAGCGACCATTTCGCCTTCCGCTACGTGGTGGGCATCGGACGCAGCTTCTAGATCGGCCCCTGAAAGAACGGAAGGCCCGCATCGGTGGATGCGGGCCTTCCGTTCCGATGGCGCGACGTCACTCGCCCACGCGCACGAAGCGCGCGGAGAACACCTGGGCCTGGTCGATCACCCGCAGCGTCCATGCACCGGCCGCCAGGGCCTCGGTATCGAACGACAGCCCCTGCGCCGTGCGGACGAACGGCACCGCGACCGCGCGACCGGCCGCATCGATCAGCTCGATGCGCGTGCCGGTGGTGAGCCCGTAGGGCAGGCGCACATGGACGGTCCCGCTCGCCGGGTTCGGCCACACGGCCGGCCCATCCAGCGGACCAGCGGCCGCCACGCCGGTGGCGATGCCCTGCATCGGGCCTTTTTCCGGCTGGTCCTCCTCGATGCCGCCGGGGCATTCGATCAACGTGACGTTGACGATCACCTGATGCTCCGACCCGTCCGGCAGGAACGCCGTATAGTGGAAGGCCGCACTGGTCTGTGCCGCGGGATCGAACCAGCCGTTCGCCGGGACCTGCGCCTCGCCGCCCGCTGACCAGACACCCAGGGGGCATGGATCACCGGGGATGAGATCGAACAGGAAGAACGGCGGATCGGTGTAGCACACCGTGATCGAGGTATCCCCGCCGCCGGAGCACGGCGTTCCTTCACAGAAGCCCGTCTTGATCGGCGCGCCGCTGATGTCCAGGCTCGCGCAGATCGCCCCGCCGCCCTGCACCAGCAGGTGCTGCAGGTCGTAGGCATAGGTCCCCGGCACCAGCGTCGACAGGTCCAGCGTGGACGGGTCGTACACCAGGGAATGGATGCGCCAGATGTCCTCGCTCGTGACCGTGAACGCAGGCGTGGTGCCCACCTGTTCGATGATGAGCGCATTGGTGCGGGTGAGCACATAGGCCACGGCATAGCCCGGCGGCACCAGGTCGGCACCGGCAGGCGAAGCGACCAGGGTGGCCGCCCCGTTCTCCAGGCACACCGGGCCGATGTCCGCCGTCATGCCGGCCGCCTTGGCCATGCAGGCCTGCGGGCATTCCCCGGTCTTGATCGGTGCCCCACTGATGTCCAGGCTGGCGCAGATCGTCCCGCCACCCTGCACCAGCAGGGCCTGCAGATCGTAGGCATACGTGCCGGGCGTGATGGTGGACAGGTCCAGCGTGGCCGGATCGTACACCAGGCCGTGGATGCGCCAGATGTCCGTGCTGTTCACGGTGAACTCCGGCACCGGGCCCACCTGCTCGATGATGAGCGCATTGGTGCGCGACAGGAGATACGCCACCTGATAGCCGGGCGGCACCACGTTCGTCCCGGAAGGCGAGGCGGTCAGGGTGGCTTCGCCGTTCACCAGGCAGATCGGCCCGATGTCGGCGGCCATGCCGGACGCTTTCGCGTTGCACTCGCCGCTGGTGCAATGCTCCAACGTGCTGGAGGCGATCATCGCGGCAGTACCGTCCTGCATGGACACGTTCACGGCCGTCGAGCTCGTGCTCGAAGCCACCTGGACGTTGGGGATCACGGAAACCGCGGCGTTGAACGCTTCCCGGACCAACGGCACGTCGTTCGCGCCGCACGCGAACGCCCCGCAGCCGCCGGTCTTGATCACCCGCAGGTCCCCGCTCGCGGAGGGGGAGCTCCCGATGACCACGAACGAGCCATCAGCGGTCCGCGTGATCATCGAAGCGTACAAGGCCGGGTAGGCACTTCCCATCTCATCCGAAGAGAAGGCCCACTGCACGGCGCCGGCCGCATCCAGCCGCAACCAGTACATGGCCGGCGTATCCAGTTCGACCGCGGCGATCACCACGCCTCCATCGGGCATCGCCGTGACGCTTGCGCCGCGCTCGTTGTGCGAGGTCCCGTACGTATAGGACCAAAGCAACTGGCCGGAAGCGCTCGTCCGGGCCACCCAGATGTCATAGCCGCCCTGTCCGGACCCGTCCGTCAGGCCGACCCGGGTGAACGTGCCGTCCGGATGCGCCACGTGCCGGATGAAGGCACTGTTGCCGCTGCCGCCGTATTGCTGCGATGCGAGCAAGGTGCCGTCGGCAGCACAGTGGACGTACCATCCATTGCGGATGCCGCCGAAGGATTGCACCTCTCCGCTGAGCACGATCGTCCCGTCCGCCAGCTCGCTGAGGTCGGTGAAATGGTCATTGGCGGCACCGCCGAGCATCCGGCTCCACTGCAGGTCCCCCGTGGCCTGGTCCAGGCGCCCGATGAACCCCTCGGAGCTGCCGAACACCCCGGCGTTCACCGTACCGGCCACCAGGACGGAACCATCGGCCGAAGGACGGATGACCCGGAGGTTGGCCGTCCATTGCGGGAAGAGCACCCTGTTCCATTGCACCGCTCCGTCGGCGGTCGTCTTCATCAGGAACGCGCCGGCCGAGCCGCGGGTACCGGAAATGAACACACCACCGTCCGACGCCTCCTCCACGTTCACGCTGGTGCCGTTGTCGTTCGCCCCCATGTCGTACGACCGCGACCAGACGATATCCCCTTGAACGGTCATGCGGACGAGCAGGATGTTCTGCCCGACGCTCGTATACCCGCCGACGAACAGGTCGCCCGAGGAATGGGCGAGGACACTGTGGGCCACCTGTTGCCCTGCCCCGCCCATGCTGAGGCTCCATTGGTCCTGGTCGCATCCCGTGGGGCACTCCAGGGTGCTGATCGCCGCACCGCCCGCGTCGAGGCTGGCGCAGATGTCCCCTCCGCCCTCCACGAACATGGGCAGCAGGTCCGCGATGCTTGTGCTCCCCAGCTCCACCGATGAAGGGTCGAACGTGGCCGGATCGTACACCAACGTGTGGATGGACCATGTGCCGACGGTCGTCACGGTGAAGACCGGGGCCGATGCCACCTGAACGACCGTGTGGCCCGTCCCCTGCGCAAGCAGGTATGCCACGCCATAGCCTTCGGGGACCGTGCTCGCGCCCGACGTCCCGGCGATCGTCGCCTGGCCGTTGGACAAACAGACCACGGGACTGCCCGCCTGCACGGGAGCGGCCATGGCGGTGCACGGCTGCACCACGACCGCGCGGCGCAGGATGCGGATGTTGTTGTTGTTGCGATCCGTCAGGTAGATATTGCCGGCATTGTCCATGCAGGCATCCTGGGCCACGGCGAACTCGCTCGAAAGGCTTGGGCCGTTCACATAACCGGTCTGGCCGTTGCCGGCGATGGTGGTCACCTGGCCGGCGGTGGTGAGCATGCGCAGCCGCGGCTGTATGGCGTCCACGACCAGGAGGGTATCGGTCCCGTACCACTCCAGGCCGGGCGGATGGCTGAACGAGGCCTGCGCAGCCGACCCATCGGCACCACCCAGAGCGCCAGAGCCGGCGATGAGCTCGACCATGCCGTTGGTGCGCACCACTTTCACCTTGTTGTTCATCAGGTCGGTGAAATAGAGGTCGCCATTGGGCGCCAGGCTCATGTCGGCCGGGCGGTGCAGCGCCGCCGACAGGGCCGGGCCGAGGCCGTCGCCTTGTGCACCGGTGCCTGCATAGGTGGAAACGACATCGTTCACGATCTTCCGGATGCGGTGGTTCTCGTAATCGGTGACGTAGACGACGCCCGCATCATCGACCACCACCCGTTTCGGCTGCCGGAACCGGGCCTGGGTCGCCGGGCCGTCCAGAAAGCCCTCCACCCCGGTACCGGCGATCGTGACCACGTTGCCGGCACCATCCATCCGCTTGATCTTCGAGTTCAGGTCGTCGCAGATATAGAGGAAGCCGTTCTTGAAGCAAACACCGGTCGGCGTATTGAAGCGCGCCGCTGCACCTTGCCCATCGGCATCCCCGGCCTGCCCGCTTCCGGCCACTGTGGTGACCATGCCGTTCTGGATCTTCCGGATGCAATGGTTGAACGCATCCGCCACGTAGATGGCATCGGTGAGCGGGTCGTGCGAAAGGCCGTACGGCATCCGGAAGCGGCTGCTGGCGACGGGGCCATCGACCAATCCGGCCTGCGGCGCTCCCGCATAGAGCTCGACCGTGGGATAGGCCTGGGAAAAAAGCCCGTGCGCGACCAGCGCAAGCGACAGAACGAGCAAGTACTTCTTCATACCGACCAAGATAGCCCCCGTTCCGATCCGCTAGCACCGGACCGACCGCCCTCCTCCCTCGGGACGCCCGAGTATCTTGCGCAGCCCGCCCCAGACCGCGCGAACGCGGAGTGACCCACGCGATCCATATCGAGCCCGACCCGGACCTCGCGCCGGAAGTGGAATGGACGCTGCGGCTGCTGGCGCATGACCGTGGGCTGCCGCTGTCCTTCACCCCGCGGGCTGACGAGGCCATGATCCGCATCGGTCCCGGCCCCGATGCCCACCTGCGCGTCAGCCAGCGCTTCTTCGCGGACCTGCGCGCCGGCCGCTATGCGCAGCAGCACCATTTCCGGCATCATCCGCACATCCTCCTGGAGAACGGCGCCGACACGATCGATCACCTGGCCACGGCCTTCTACATGATCAACGGCATACAGGAATACGCCGACGTGCCGCTGGACGGCCTTGGGCGGTTCCCCTATGCACAGAGCTACCAGCACCGCTTCCAGGTGCCCCATGCCGCGCTGGCCGGCGGGCACCTGGACGCCCTGGCCCGTGCGCTGGGCCTGCCGGATGCGCCGAAGCGCCCCTCCCGCGTGCTCATCACGCACGACATCGACGAGATCCACGGCGCCTGGACGCAGGACCTGTGGTGGGCCCTGAAGCACTTCCGGCCCGGCGCCGTGGCGGCCGTGCTCGCGTCCATCGTGCTCCGCAGGCCGGCCTGGGCCGACCTGGACCGCATCATGGACCTGCACGATGAGCACGGCCTGAAGAGCCTGTTCCTCTTCATCGTGCACCGCGGCGGCAACGGGGCCGGGCTGCGCAACGCCGACTACGACATCCGCTCACGGGCCATGCAGGAACGCATGCGGCGGATCCGCGAACGCGATTTCGGCGTCGGCCTGCACAAGAGCGTGTCGCCCACCTCGATGGAAGAGGAAACGCAGCGGCTGGGCGTCCCCGCCATCGCGAACCGCTACCACTACCTGAAGTTCCGCTGGCCCGCGGCCATCGATGAGCTGGAAGCGGGCGGCCTCGCGGTGGACACCTCCCTGGGCTTCGCCGAGGAATACGGCTTCCGCAACAGCTACGCACGGCCGTTCGTGCCCTTCCACCTGAAGGAGCGGCGGCCGGCCACGTTCGTGGAAGCCCCCCTGCACGTGATGGACCGCACGTTCTTCGGCTACCGCAAGGACGACGGCGCGGAGGTGGCCCGCCTGATCATCGACTTCTTCGAACGCAACGACCAGGGCACCGTGTTCGGCCTGCTCTGGCACAACAACTTCTTCTCCACCATGAAGTTCGGCGCCTACCTGAAGGCCATCCGGCTCGTGCTCGCCTACCTCCGCGAGAAGGGCATCCGATCGATCACGGCGGAAGAGGTCCGCGACACCTACCTGCCGACGGCATGAGCACCACCGGACCCGCATGCCTCTGCTGCGGGGCGCAGGAGGCGTCCTTGCTCCGCACGGTGAACGGCCACCCGATGTGGCGCTGCGCGGCCTGCGGCTTCGTGCAGGTCCACCCGCTCCCCGCGCAGCGTGCGCTCGACGAGCACTACGACCGCACCCGCACCACCGATGACAAGCGTGCCTTGCGCCTGCAGCTGCTCCGCCGCTTCCTCACATCGGACAACAACCCCAAGCGCGACTTCTTCGACCGTGTCCTGGCGACCACGGCGCGCATGACCGGGCGATCGCCGCTCGATATCCTGGAGGTCGGCTCCGGCTTCGGCGTGTTCGTGCACTACGCCAACACGGCCGGCCACCGCGCCGTGGGGACCGAGGTGACGGAGGCCTATGCGCGGATGAGCTCCGAGGGGCTCAACGGCCGGATCCTCCACGTGCCGGAAGGGCGCTATACCGGCACCTTCGCACCGGCCTCGTTCGACCTCATCCTGATGGAGCACGTGCTGGAGCACACGACGGCACCGGCGGACCTGCTGGCGCAATTGCGCGTCCTGCTCCGGCCCCAGGGCGTGCTGGTGGTGGCCGTGCCCAATTTCGGTTCCCTTGTTTCCCGCTGGACGGGCCGCTGGTGGTCGTGGGGACAGCCGCCGGAGCACCTCTTCCATTATTCGCCGCACAACCTCGGCCTGCTCCTGGAGCGGCACAGCTTCACGGTGGCCGAGCGCGAGGCCCGCGACTTCATGCACCGCAGCATCCCCCAGCTGTTCTCGCTGCGGCGGCCCCTGAACATGCTGCGCAAAGCGGCCGGGCTGAAGGCGAAGCCGTTCCACTACGCCTATCCCCGCACGCTGGGCGACCACCTGCTCCTGGCCCCCTACCACCTGCTCTCGCCCTGGATCCGCCGCTCCTGGGAGCAGGAGCGTGGCAGCGAGATCGTGATCTTCGCCCGTCCCTGCCCATGAGGATCCTGCTGCTGGACGGCGCCAATGCCAATACGCTGGCCATCACGCGATGGCTCGGCCGGCGCGGCGGCTTCGACGTGCACGTGGCCGCCGCCAACCGCTTCGCGCCGGCCTTCCGCTCGCGCTATTGCAAGGCCCGCCACCTGCTTCCCCGCTCCTCGGACCGCGCATCCTATGCCGCGGCCCTGCTGGAACTGGTGGGCAAAGGCGGCTACGATGTGCTGTTCCCCGTGGGCAGCCACTCCTTCGCCGTGTGCGCGGACCACCATGCCGCGCTGTCGCGCCATTGCGCCCTGCTCACGCCCGCCCCGGAGAACTTCCGCATCGCGGAATCGAAGGCCGCCACCTATGCCCTGGCCGCCGCCGCGGGCGTGCCCTTCCCCCACACCTACGCCTACGCCTCGCGCGCGGAGCTGGCCGCCTTGCCGATCAGCTACCCGGTGGTGATCAAGGCCGCCTTCGAGATGGGCCGCAACGTGGTGGCCTATGCCTCGGACCGCGCATCCATGCTCGCCGCCTGGGACCGCATGTGCGCGGAGAACGGCTTCGGCCCCGACGCGTTCCCGATCGTGCAGCAGTACATCGATGGGGAGGGCTTCGGCTTCTTCGCCTTCTATGCCGACGGGGAATGCCGCACCACCTTCATGCACCGCCGCATCCGCGAGTACCCGGTGACCGGCGGCGCGAGCACCTGTGCCGAAGGCTGGCATGATGACGAACTGGAACGGTCGGGACGCGCCCTGCTCGACCGCCTGCGCTGGAACGGCGTGGCCATGGTGGAGTTCAAGCGCTCCCGGTCCGATGGCCGCTTCCACCTGATGGAGATCAACCCGAAGTTCTGGGGATCGCTGGAGCTCTCCATGGCCAGTGGCGTGGACTTTCCCGGCCTGGTGATCGAGCGGCTCGGCGGCCCGCCCGCGCTGGAGCTGCCCCGGAAGCCGGACGTGCGCTTCCAGTGGATCCTCAATGGGGAGCTGTTCCATGGCCTGGAGCGGCCGCGCGACCTGCCGGCCATCGGGCGCGACCTGTTCCGCTCGCGGAAGGACCTCCGGCTCACCGATCCGCTGCCACATGCCGTGCAGGTATTGCTGGTGTTCCGATACTTGTGGCGCCGCATCCAGGGGAAGTGATGTACCGGATCGACTTCCATACGCACACGCACCATTCCTACGATTGCCGGATGGACCCGGTGCGCATCCTCACGCTCGCCCGGGAGCGCGGGCTCAACGCCATCGTGATCAACGACCACGACACCATCAAGGGCGGCCTGGAGGCGCGCGACAGGAACCCCTATCCCGACCTGGAGGTGATCGTGGGCGCCGAGATCAAGACGGACATCGGCGATGTCACCGGCATCTACCTGAAGGAGGAGATCCAGGCGCGGGCCTACCCGGAGGTGCTCGCCGAGATCGAGCGGCAGGGCGGCCTGTCCATCCTGAACCACCCGTTCGTGCACCACCGGCTGGCCGGCGTCGACCTTCGCGGCTTCGACCTGATCGAAGGCTACAACGGCCGTACGGACAAGCACCGCAACGCGCAGGCCATCGAGCTGGCCCGGAGCGCGGGCAAGCCCATCATCAGCGGCAGCGACGCCCACACATACCGCGAAGTGGCCGCCTGCCACACCGTGTTCGACGGCCCCGGGATGGACCGGATGCGGCGTCCCGTGGACCAGCACTACCGCTATGCCGGCTATGGGAGCATCCTGCAAAGCATCCTCACCAAGGCGGTGAAGACCGGGAACGCCCGGCTCTTCGTGGGCACGGTGGCCCGGTCGCCCATCGCGTGGCTGAAGCACGTGCGGCGCTCGTGAGCCGGCGGGGATAGGAACGGCCCGCCTACCTTCGGCCCGGCCCGCCCCCACGTGGCGGAAGGGCCAGCGAACGGTGGGAGTCGTCAAGCGCCAAGGCATCCGGAACACGATGCTGGTGTACATCGGTACACTGGTCGGGGCGGTCAGCCTGCTGTTCATCCAGCCGCACTTCCTCACGACGGACGAACTGGGCCTCACCCGCCTGATCCTCTCCTGCGGCACGGTGGTGAGCAGCCTGCTGTCGTTCGGCATCAGCTCGGTGACGGTGCGCTACCTGCCGCGCCTGTTCGATCGCGAACGGCGCCACAGCGGCTTCTTCGGGTTCATGATGCTCTACCTCACCACCTCGGTGGCGCTGGGGCTGTGCGTCCTGTATTTCCTCAAGGCCCCCCTGGAGTGGATCTACGGTCCCCATGGCGATCTCTTCGGCGCGAACTACGGTTACGTCATCCTGCTGGCGGTCTCGTACTCCTTCGTGCTCGGGCTGAACTCCTATTGCGTGGCGCTGCTGCGCAGTGTGTTCCCCACGTTCGTGAACGACATCCTGGTCCGCCTGTTCTTCATCGCGCTGATCCTGCTCCACTTCCAGGGCGTGCTGTCCTTCAATGGCTTCCTGCTCGGCTTCTGCCTCAGCTACACGGCGCAGGCGCTGATCCTGGCGGTCTACGCGCTCATCGTGGACCGGCCGGGGTTCGTGCCGGACATCGGGCACATGCGCCGGCACATCGGGCTCCGCTCCATCCTGCGCTATGGCGCCGTGATCACGTTCACCGCCATCAATTCGGTGAGCCTCAAGTACCTCGATTCCCTCTTCGTGGGGCGCATCGAAGTGGCGCAGGTGGCCGTGTATTCGGTGGCGGCCTTCATCGGCCTCATCATCGAGGTGCCGATGACCGCGCTGGAGCGCATCGCCAACCCGGCGGTCTCACATGCCATGGCCGCGAAGGACATGGCCCAGGTGAGCACCATCTACCACCGCTCGTCCCGCTTCCTGCTGATGATCGGCGGGCTGATGTTCCTCGGCGTGGTGATGAACGTACGCGACCTGCTGTCGCTCCTTCCCCCGGAATACTACCCCGGCTGGACCGTCTCCATCGTGATCGCGTTCGGGGCGCTGATCAACATGGCCACCGGCGTCAACCACCCCATCCTCATCAATTCCGATCGGTACATCTACGGCTCGGCGTTCCTGGTGGTGCTGCTGGCGATCACCGTGATCGGCAACTGGCTGCTGATCCCCCACCTGGGCATGATGGGCGCCGCGGTGACCTCCTGCTCCGCCAACATCGTGTACAACGGCCTCAAGTTCGAGTTCATCCGCCGGCGCTTCCACATGCAGCCCTTCGACCGCGGGACGGTGCAGCTGCTCGTGCTCATCACCGTGCTGACCGTCGCCGGAACGCTGGTGCCGCTGCCCTGGTCGCCCTGGGTCAACATCCCGGTCCGCGCGGTGATCGCGCTGGCGGTGTACGTCGCCGTCGTCCTGCGCCTGGGCCTGGCCGATGAGGTGTACGACCAGCTTCCCGGCTTCCTGCGCAAGTACACGAAGCGCTCCGTCCCCTCCTAGATGGCCCGCACGCGCGTCTTCGTCACCACCTCGCACATCAGCTGCGTGCTCATGTGCATCCATGCGCGGCACACGGCGCAGCCCGGCGACCGGGACATCCTGCTGGTGGACACCGGCGAGCGCCAGGGGCCGATGCTCCGCATCATCGAAGAGGCCGCGTCGCTCCATGCCTGGGCCCTGTACCGCAACTTCTCCGATGAGCCCCCCGCGGGGATCACCTACAAGCCCTCGCTCCGGAAGCGCACCATGCGGCGGATGAAGGAACTGCCCGTGGCGCGGGCCTTCTACCGGGTGGCGCTGCGGGCGTTCGAACGCCGCCGGGACGCGCGTTACGGCCGCCTCCTCGCGGACCTGCTGCGCCCGTTCCTGGCACAGGGCGAACAGCTCGTCATCCACGGCCATACGCAGACGCACCTCAACCAGCTCCTCGCCGCGCAGCATCCCGAGGCGCCCTGCGTGTTCTTCGAGCACGGCATCGGCGACTACATCTTCATCGTGGAGGGCGGCCGGCTGCGCGGCCCGATGATCGCGCTCTTCGCCGATCGGTTCTCGGCCTACCTGCGCAGGCACGGCATCGACGACAAGGGCATCTCACCGCTGCCGATGCCCATCCCCTTCCCCGACGTGGCCCGGCTGCTGCTGGAGCGGCATCCGGATGCGGCATCCCCCGACCCCACGGCCGCGATCGGCAAGCCGCTCGTGCTCGTCCTGCTGGAGTCGGTGGAAGTGTACGAGGTGCCGCGGCGGTTCTGGGCGGCATACATCGACCACGTGCTCTCCGCGCTGGACGACCCGCACCGCTACCACTTCCTCCTGAAGCCCCATCCGCGCGCATCCGCGGAGGCTTTGCGCTGCACCGAGGACCACTGCCGGGCGCTGGGCCTGTCCTTCTCCCTGCTGGACGAGCCGTGGCAAAAGAACATGGCGATCGAGGTCCTGTTCGCCCGCTGGGCCGACCGGACCGAGCACGTCTTCTGCCTCTTTTCTTCGGCGTGCTTCTACCTGTCGCAGCTCTATACGGCGCCGGGGATCGCTTACCACAGCTCGATCGACTTCATGGACGCCTTCATCGGGAACGCACCGCCGCTGTTCCGGCGCCAGTTGGAAGCGGTGAAGCCGCTCGTGAAGGAGGTCTTTTCGGAACGCTGCCTTCCCTACTGAGCCGGCTGCTCCGGGCCTTCGTAGTGCTGGCGCGCCAGCCGAAGGTCGTCGGGGCGGCCGATATCGAGCCAATAGCCCCCGATCGGGAAGGCGATCACCTTGCCGCCGCGGTCCAGCAGGTCCTGGATGAGGTCCGTCGCATTGTAGGGCCTTCCGGCGGGCACCCGGTCGATGACGGTGCGCTTCATCATATAGATGCCGGCGTTGCACGGATAGGCGATCGAAGGCTTCTCCCGGAAGGCCAGCACGCGGTCGCCGTCCAGGTCCATCACCGCGTACGGCAGCCGCACGTGATGATCGGTGGTGGCCACGGCCAGGTCCGCATCCGCCTCACGGAACCTCTTGTACATGCGGTCGAGGGCCACGTCGGTGAGGAGGTCGCTGTTCATCATCATCACGGTGGCGTGATGGCCCGCGGGCAGGAGCTTCAATGCGCCCGCCGTGCCCAGGGGGGCGTCCTCGTGCACGTAGGTGATCCGCAGGCCGGCCGTCGCGCCATCGCCCAGGTGGTCCATGATGCGCTCCCGCAGGTAGTTCACCGAAACGGCCACGTGCTCGATGCCGAAGCGTTTGAGCAGGTCCAGCGTATGCTCGATGATGGGCTTCCCGCCCACAGGGATGAGCGGCTTGGGCGTGTGGTCGGTATAGGGGCGCAGGCGCTCGCCGCGGCCGCCGGCCATGATCAGCGCGTCCACCGGCAGGATGCTCTGCACGCCCTCCAGGTCCGCCACGCGCAGCACCACATCGTCCGCATCCACGATCGGCATCAGCTTGATGCCCGCCGCGCGCAGATCGCGCAGGAGGTCCACCGCCTCCTCGTCCTCCCGCAGTGAACGCGGCCTGCCGTTCATCACGCGGGTGACGGCGGAGGAAAGGTCGTGCCCCGCCAGCAGGCCGCGCCGGATGTCGCCGTCGGTGAGGCTGCCCAGCAGCCGGCGCCGGTCGTCCACCACGAACAGCGTGAGGTGCTGGCCCGCGGAGTTCAGCTTCTCCAGGGCCTCCTTGAGCGTGGCGCCCGCATGCAACAACTGGCGATCGTTCAGCTCCATGTCCTATCGCTTGTACTGCTTCAACAGGTCCACCATCCGTTCCGCTGTGTGGCCGTCCCCATAGATGCGCGTGCCTTCGGGAAGGGCCGATCGCTCCACGGCGGACACGGCGGCCAGGATGGCATCCGTGTCGATCGCGCACCGGTGGATGTTGGGGGTGACGATCCGGCCCGACTGGCGCTCGCCGACATCGATGACGTGCTTGGGGAAGAACGAGGCCTCCACGTACCCGCTGCTGCTGTTGCCCAGCATGAACGCGCAATGCCGCATGCACGAGAGGTAGCCCAGCGACCCGAGCGAATCGACGCCGGTGGCGGAAGGCATATCCCGCAGGAACGCCTTCCAGCGTTCGCGCAGCCGGAGGCCGTGCGTATCGGCGTTGGGCAGCGTCACGAGCAGCCGGTAGCGCCCGGCCAGGCGGTGCAAGGCGCCGGAGAACCGCTCCCACTGCACCGCTTCGTCCTGGTGGGCGGTGGTCTCCGGATGGAAGGTGATCAGGACGGTGGGATCCGCCAGGTCCACGCCGTACCGCTCCCGGATGGCCGGGACGGACAGCAGCTCCATGCGTCGCAGGTTGTCATAGCCCAAGGCGCCGGTGTCATACACGTGGGCCGTGCTGCCGGTGAGCTCCACCACCCGCTTCCGGTAAGGCTCGGCGCAGGTGAAATGCAGGGCCGCCATGTGCGTGATCGAATGGCGCAGCGCATTGTCGATCGCGCCCAAGGTGGTCTCACCACCGTGCAGGTGCGCCACCGGCAGGCCGAAGGGAAGGGCGGCGGCCACGGCCGCGAACATCTCGTACCGGTCGCCCAAGGCCACGATCATGTCCGTTGGATGGTCGCGCCAGAACGTGCTGAACTGCTGCAATGTGGCCCCCATGGCCGCGGCCACTCCCGCGGGGTCGTCGTGCTCCAGCACCGGCGGCAGCACGGATACGGGGCCGATCCCGGAGGCCACGACCTCGTCGAGCGTATGCCCGAACCGCCGGTCGCCATGGCTGCCGAACGCGACCACGCGCAGGTCGAAGAACGGATCGGCCTGCAGCGCGCGCAACAGCGGGAGCTGGATGCCGAGGTCGGCACGGCTGCTGGTGAGCACGGTGATCCTCATGCCAGGTCGTCGGATCGGAGCTTGATGCCGGCGGCCAGGTCGCGCGCCGCCCTGCGGCCGATGACATCATCCACGTGCATCGGGGAAAGGCCGTCGCCGGGCCGGAGCATGATGAGGTCCTGCGCCGTGATCGCCGTGCCGCGCGCCACATGCCGCGCCAGGTGGATGCTCTTGCGCGCGATGGCGATGTTCTTCGCCTCGCTCGGGCTGGGCCGCTTGATGCCGTCGCCCAGCGCCGCCTCGATGTTGCGGATGCCGCGGACCATGGCCTCCAGTCCTTCCGGCGGCAGGGACGCGCGGTGGTCGGGCCCCGGCATCGCGGGGTCCAGGGTGATGTGCTTCTCGATGACGACGGCGCCGAGCGCCACCGCGGCGATGGGCACTTCGATGCCGAGGGTATGGTCACTGTAGCCCACCGGCAGGCCGAACGCGTCCGCCATGGTGCGCATGGCGCGCAGGTCCACGTCGGCCATGGGCGTCGGATATTCCGTGTTGCAGTGCAGCAGCGTGATGGCCGATCGGTCGGCGCCGGCCGCAAGGAGCACGTCCAGCGCGGCCCGCACCTCGTCCAGCGTGCACATGCCCGTGCTCACGATCAGCCGCGGGAAAGCCCGGGCCATCGCCGTCAGGTAGGGCTTGTTCGTGATCTCGCCGCTCGGCACCTTGCCGATGGTGATGCCCTTGCGTCGGAGCAGCTCGATGCTGTCCGGGTCGAAGGGCGTGGACAGGAAGGCGATGCCGCGCTCCTGGCAATGCGCCATCAGCACGTCGTGGTCGGCCTCGCTCAGCTCCAGCTTGCGCACCATTTCGAGCTGGCTTTCCGAAGCACCGGTGGCCTGCTGCTGGTACGCGGCCTTGGGCGCGGCGGCCGAGATGATCTTCTCCGCTTTGAACGTCTGGAACTTCACGATGTCAGCACCCGCATTGGCGGCGACGTCGATCAGCCGCCTGGCCAGGTCCAGGTCGCCGTTGTGGTTCACGCCGGCCTCGGCGATGATCAGTGTGCGCTCCGGTGCCTTCATCGCTCGCGTGCTGGTTGGCCCACGGCCGTCGCTCCGTCGCGCACGTCCTTCAGCACCACGGCTCCCGCGCCGATGACGCAGCCGGCACCGATGCGCACCGCAGGCAGCACGACCGCTCGGCTGCCGACGAAACTGCGCTCTCCCACGCTGCATCCGCCGTTGAGGATGGCCCCGGTGGAGACATGGACATGCGCGCCCACCTCCACGTCGTGCTCCACGACCGCGGCGGTGTTGATGATGCAAGCGAGGCCCACGCGCGCGGCGCTGTTCACCACGGCGCCATGGCACACCACCGTACCGGCCCCGAGGGCCGCGCTGCGCGCCACACGGGCCAGCGGCGACACCACGGTCGCCAGCGTTCCGCCCGCCTGCAGGACCAGGTCATGCAACCGCACCCGAAGCCCGGCGTCCTTGATCTGCCCGGCGGTCACCAGGAAGTGGTGGCCCTGCGCCGCAAGGGCGCCGATCATCCCATCGCCTCCGATGATGCGGTGGCCCAGGACCTCCGTCCCGACCAGGTCCTCACGGTCGAGGATGCCGGCGATGGTCCATGCGCCACCGGCTTCGATGACGTCGATCACCGAGCGGCAGTGGCCGCCGCCGCCCACGAGAATGAGGGATCGTCCGCTCATGGATGGGCGCTGCTGGGAAGGTTCACCACGCGGTCCTGCCGGTCGCGGCTCACCGACAGGTCCCCACGCAGCGCATCCGCGTACATGGGCTGGTCCGTCGCGAGCTCCCAGGCCGGGCGCGCCAGCACGCCGGCGGCATGGCAGGCCGCCAGGAAGGCGTCACGCTCCGTGCGGTCGCGCAGGAGCAGCGCGTTCAGCCAGTGGTTGCTGCGGGTGCCCGCCGGCTCCTCCACCATCGTCCACGGCGTATCCGCGAACAGGCGGAGGTAGCGCTGGTGCAGCGCGCGCTTCACGGCGACGTTGTGCGGCAGCTTCCGCAGCTGCGAACGCACGAGCGCGGCATTGAGGTTGGGCAGGCGGTAGTTGTAGCCGACGGCGTCGTGGCTGAAGGCCCAGGCATGCGGCAGCTTGGCCTGCGTCGTCAGGTGCTTGGCCCGGCGTGCGAGCGCACCGTCCTGGAAGAGGAGCGCCCCGCCGCCGCCGCACGTGATGATCTTGTTGCCGTTGAAGCTGACGGTGGCCAGCGGGGCCGTCGTGCCGGTGTGCCGGCCGTCGGTGTGGTACGACCCCAGGGATTCGGCAGCGTCCTCCACCACCGTGATGCCCCATGCGTCGCATTCGGCCATCAAGGCCTCGATCCGCATGGGCAGGCCGAAGGCGTGCATGGGCACGCAGGCGCGGACGTTCCTTCCCGTCGCCTTGTGCACGCACCGGCCCGCACGCCGCTCGCATTCGCGTTCCAGCCACGTCCGCACCGCTTCGGGCGAAAGGCCCAGCGTGTCCTCCTCGATGTCGAGGAACACCGGCTGCGCGCCGGTGTAGGTGATGGCGTTGCACGTGGCGATGAACGTGAACGGCTGCGTGAGGACGAGGTCGCCCGGACCGCAACCAGCGAGGACCAAGGCGGTATGCAAGGCCGCCGTGCCGTTCACCACGGCCACCGCATGCGGCGCGCCGGTGACCTGGGCCAGCTCCTGCTCGAACGCCGTGATGTCGGGTCCGATGGAGGACACGAAGGTGCTACGCACCACGGCGGCCACGGCCTCTTCGTCCGCGCGATCGAACCACGGCGCATGCAGCGGGATCGGCCCTTCGGGATCGCCGAAGAGCTGCCGGATGCCGGTGACGACCTCCTCAAACATTGTACAGCTGCCACTTGTAGCCGGCCCGGTTGGACGGCTCCGCGAACCACGCGATGGTCTTCCGCAGGCCGGCATCCAGGTCGTGCGCGGGACGCCAGCCCGTGGCGGCGGTCAGCTTCGCGGCGCTGCCGAGCAGCCGTTCCACCTCGCTGTCCGCCGGGCGGATCCGCTCATCGCTGGTCACGATGCGCGCCTCCTTCCCCGTGAGCCGCATGATCTTCCGGGCCAGGTCGCCCACGCTGATCTCCTGCTCGGTGGCGATGTTCACTTCGGCCCCCACCAGGGACGGCCGATCGGCGATGGCGATGAAGGCCGCGGCGGTGTCCTCCACGAACACCAGGTCGCGCGTGGGCGCCAGCGAGCCGAGCCGCACCTCGGTGGCGCCGGCCATGAGCTGCGTGATGATGGTGGGGATCACCGCGCGCGCGCTCTGCCGCGGGCCGTAGGTATTGAACGGGCGGACGACCGTGACCGGTGTACCGAAGCTGAGGTGGAACGACAGCGCCAGGTGGTCGGCGCCGATCTTGGTGGCGCTGTAGGGCGACTGCCCCTGGCGGGGATGCTCCTCGGTGATGGGCACCTGCCGTGCCGTGCCGTACACTTCGCTGGTGCTGGTGACCAGCACCCGCTGCACGCCCGCGTCCCGTGCCGCCTGCAGCACGTTGAGCGTGCCGCGCACGTTCGTGTCCACATAGCTGTCGGGCGAGTGGTAGCTGTAGGGGATCCCGATGAGCGCGGCCAGGTGGAACACCTCGTCGCGCCCCTGCATGGCCACGCGCATGCCGTTGGGATCACGCACGTCGCCGGCCATCACCTCGATGCCCTTCTTCACCTCTTCGGGCAGGGTGTCCAGCCAGCCCCAGCTGCCCGTGCTGTTGTAGTGCACCAGCGCCCGCACGTTGCGGCCGCTCCGGACCAGGGCCTCGGTGAGGTGGCTGCCGATGAAGCCCCCGGCCCCGGTGATCAGTACGTTGTTCGCCATGCTGTTCTCGGGTGTGCAAGGTAAACGCACCACGCCGGACGCGCGTGCCGGCGGGGCTCAGAGCGTCCAGCCGTCATCCACCACCAAGTTCTGGCCGTTCACATAGGCCGAGGCGTCGGAAAGCAGGAACACCAGGGCGCCGCTCACGTCCTGCGGGTCGAGCATGCCCTTGTTGGTGCCGTGCGCTTTGTACCGCGCGAGGAAATCCGCCGGCTGGCCGGCGAGGATGCCCCCGGGGCTGATGCTGTTGCACCGGATGCCGATGCCGCGGTGGTAGCTGGCGATGTACCGCGTGAGCTGCACGATGCCGCTCTTGATCACCGCGTATTCCACCGGCATGGACATGGCCGTGCCTTCGTAGATGCCGAAGCGCGGGGCCACCACGCCATAGATGCTCGACATGTTCACGATGTTGCCGTGGCCCTGGCGCTTGAACAGCTCCAGGAAGCGCTGGCTCGCGAGGAAATAGCCGCCGGCGTGCATGCCCACGTTCTCCACGAAGTCGGCATAGGTGACCTCCTCGAAGCGCCGGCCCCACCGGGCGTTGCGTGGGTAGGCGTTGTTCACCAGGGCGTCCACCCGGCCGAAGGCCTTCACCGCCGCATCGACGCATCCGTCGATGGACCCGGGGTCCGTGATGTCGATCGCCACCGGCAGCACGCGGTCGATGCCGAGCCGATCACGGAGCGCCATCGGCCGCTCCTGGGCCGCCGGCAGGTCCGCGGCCACCACCCGTCCGCCCTCCGCCACCACGGCCTCGCAGAAGACCTGTCCGAGCCGCCCGGCGGCCCCGGTCACCACCACCACTTTCCCCTGGAGTGCATCCTTCATGTCGCGCTGCCCTGGCGGGCCGATCAGTTGAATTTGCGGAACACCGGCTTCACCGCCGGCCCCACAAGGTACCGGCCGACGCCATCGTTCAGGGCCGCGGCCTGGACGCGCATGGCCTTGCGGGCCGCCTCCAGCGTCAGGTCCAGCTCGGCGTCCCCATGCGCCAGCGACAGGGCGATGAAGGGCATCAGCACACCGCCCTTGATCATCTCCTGCGCCCACAGCGTGCGGAGCTCGAGCGAGGCCTCGCCCTGCGCATCGCGCGTGGTGTAGGTCGGCGAGCACCCGAAGCCATGCGCCTGGAAATGCGCGCCCACGCCTTCCTCCCGGGCGATCGTGTTCAACCCTTCGATCAGCCGGCGCCCATAGGACCACAGGTGGTCGGTGACGTGCGCGCTGCGGTACACCTCGACGGCCGCATTGAACGCGCCGAACGCGCTCATCTCGCTCCCATGGGTGGTGCTGATGAGGAACACGCGCTCCGCCCCCGCGTTGCGGATGCTCCCCAGGTCCATGATCTCCCGGCGCCCGATCAGGGCCGCCAGGGCGAAGCCGTTCGCCATGCCCTTGCCGAAGGTGGCCAGGTCGGGTTCCACGCCATAGACGTTCATCGCGCCGTGCAGGTCCCAGCGGAAGCCGGTGATCATCTCGTCCAGCACGAGCAGGGCCCCATGCTTGCGGCAGAGCGCCTTCACCTGGTGCAGGAAGTTCCGGTCCGGCTCGGCGCAGCCGCTCGGCCGCAGCATGTCGAAGTCCTTGTCCGCACAGGGGGCCACGGTGGTCGCCGGTTCCATCATCACGCAGGCGATGCCGTCCGGATGCGCCGCGAAGAGCGCTTCCAGGGAGGCGATGTCGTTGTAATGGAACCGGAGCGTGAGCGAGCGGTGCTCATCGGGGATGCCGCGCTGCACCGGGGTGGTGCCGATGAACCAGTCGTCGAAGGTGAAGAAGGGGTGCTCGGCGCAGATGGCCACGTGCTTCCGGCCGGTGAAAGCGCGGGCCAGCTTGGCCGCGGCGGTGGTCACCACGGACCCGTTCTTCGCGAACTTCACCATGTCCGCCCAGGGGAAGAGGCCCAGCATCCGCTCCGCGGCCTCGAGCTCGGTGAGCGAGGCGCGCGTGAGGTTGTTCCCCTTCCCGATCTCGGCGATGGCACCTGCGTTCACCGCCGGATGCGCATACCCGAGCGTGACGGAGCGCAGGCCCATGCCGTAGTCGAGGAACCGCCGGCCTTCGGCGTCCCAGATATAGGCGCCTTCGCCCCGGGCCAGGATCGGTGGCGCATTGCTCGGATACTGGTCGTCGCCGCGGCTGTAGGTGTGCGCCCCGCCCGGGATGGCCTTGTGCAGGCGGTCTGCATAGTCGTTCATGATGCGAGGGTTCCGTCCAGGGCGGCTTGCAGGAGCCGCTCCACGATGAGCAGGTCCTTCAGGTCGTCCACTTCGAAGGTCTTCCAGTCCGCCACCTCGAAGCCCAGGGTGCGGTCGTGGTAGAAGGAGCGCCGCTGCGCCAGGGTGGACACCCGGGCGATGTACAGGCTGCCTTCCAGGAAATACACGTCGTCCAGCTCCTGGCGGCGGAGCGCGCGCACCGCATCGCCGAGGAACGGGGAGAGCGTCCCCGCGGCATCCTTCTTCACCAGGAAGGCCGGATGACCGGAGACACAGCGGCCGATGCCCACGATGCTTTCCGCCCCGGGCGAGGCCAGCAGCCGGTCGATGGCGGACACCACGTCCGCCGGGGTGCGCAAGGGCGAAGTGGCCTCCAGCAGGCACACCAGGTCGAAGCGCTCGCCGAGGCCCTCCAGCATATCCAGGGCATGCAGCACCGCATCGATGGAGGCGGAGGTGTCCTGCGCCAGCTCCGCCGGCCGCAGGAAGGGGACCAAGGCGCCGTGCGCCCGCGCCACCTCGGCGATGGCGGGGTCATCGGTGCTCACCACCACCGCCCCGGGCCGCTGCCGGGCCGCTTCCAGCGCGCATCCGATCGTCCAGGCGATGAGCGGCTTGCCCAGCACGGGCCGGATGTTCTTCCCCGGAAGGCCTTTGCTTCCGCCCCGCGCGGGGATGAGGTAGAGCGTTCTCAACGGTGCGGTGGATGGCGCAGCGCAAAGGTATCAGGCCGCGCTGGGCCCGCCGTCCGGCCCCACGAGCAGGCGGGCCAGCTCCCCGGTGAGCACCTTGCGCTCGAACCGTTCATGCCCCCCGCCCGGACGAATGGCGACGGCATCCGTCCCCGCGTATCCCATGATCCACGCGGCCACCGCATCCACCTCATCGCGGCCGAACATGCGGCCGGCCCGGCATTCCGCGAGGATGGCACCGGCATCACCGCCCGCCGGGCCGATGCCCAGGACGGGACGCCGCACCGCCAGGTATTCGAACAGCTTGCCCGTGAGGATGCGCTCCTCCCCCGGCCCTCCGGGGATCACGAGGAGCAGCATATCGGCCGCGGTCATCTCGCGCAGCGCTTCGTCATGCGGCACCGGCGGCAGCCAGCTGCACAGGTCGTCCACGCCTTCCGCGCGCGCCAGGGCCTTCACCTCCGGCGCGATGCTGCCCACGAAACGGAGCTCCAGCGGCCGGGTCGCCGCTCCGCGCATCCGGCGCGCCGCCGCGAAGAGCACGCGCGGGTCGTACGAGCCCGCCATGGTGCCCACGTAGGTGATGCGGAACGTCCCAACACGCGCCGGCGCCGGCGGGATGCGGGCGATGTCCGCCTGGTCGTACCCATTGGGGATCACGGCGATCCTGCGCTCCACCTCCGCCCCGTAGCGTTTGGCGAACGCGGCCTTCATCGAGGGTCCCACCACCACCACCGCATCGGCTTCCTGCAGCACCCGGGCCTCCCAGGCGGCATCGCGGCGTTCGGCCCGCGGCCCCTTCATCAGCTCCTTGGCGAAGTAGATGTCGGTCCAGGGATCGCGCAGGTCGGCGATCCAGCGCAGCCCCGGGAAGCGCCGCTTCAGGGCGAGGCCGATGAGCTGCGAGCTGTGCGGCGGCGAAGAGATGAGGATGGTGTCGATGCCTTCCTCCCGGATGGTCCGGTCGGCCGCCTCCACGGCATGCTTCACCCAGCCGCGCCGCGCGTCGGGGAGCATCCAGTTGCCGCGCACCCAGCGCATGGCGCGTTGCGCCAGGCCCTCCCTCCGGCTTCCGGCGAAGCCGGCATGCGGCACCGCCTGCTTGCCCGCGACGGCCGCCAGGATCCGCAACGGCTCGAAGGACCGCGTGCGGATGACGCGGACATCCGCGCCGACCTCCGCGTTCAGCGAAGCGTCCAGGCTCGGGTAGCTGGCCTGCCCGGGATCCACGGTGAGCACGATGGGCTCCACCCCGAAGGCCGGCAGGTACTTCACGAACTTGAGCCCGCGCTGGACCCCGGCCCCGCCGCTCGGCGGCCAGTAGTAGGTGATGAAGAGGACGCGCTTCATTCCGCCGCTGCCGCCTCCTTGCGCGGCCGCAGCGAGAGGCCCAGCACCGCCAGGACGCCCAGGAGCAGCACCCAGGAGCTGATGCGCGCGATGCGGCCGCCCACGGTGAACGTCCGGCTCCGGACGTGGAAGCGCACGACGTGCTCGCCCGCGGGCACGCTCATCGCACGCAGCACGTAATCGGCGCATACATAGGGCGCCGGGGCGCCGTCGATCTCCGCCACCCAGTCGGGGCCGTACCAGATCTCGCTGAACACCGCCACGCCGCCGTTCGCGCTGTTCACCGTGTAGCTGATGTCGTTGGCCTTGTAGCTCTTCAGGCGGACGCTGGCCGTGCTGTCGGCATGCGCCTGCGCGGGACCGAGGTCGTGCACGTAGCGCTGGTCCACCAGGGCCGTGCGGCGCGGATCGATGGTGCCGAGCAGGGTGATCTCCTCATCGGCATCCTTCACGGGGCGCACCTCGTCCACGAACCAGCCCACGCCGAACGCTGCGCTGTTGCGCAGGGGCGGGTTCTCGCCGGAGACGATCAGGTAGCGCGTGTTCAGCATGTTGAGCACGCCCTGCTGCGCCAGCACGCTGTCGGCCTGCGCCTGCGAGCGCACATTGCGCAGCCCGGCGCCCAGCTCGCGCATCTCCCGCACCAGGTGGAAGCTGATGAGCTCCTGGTAGCGCTTCAGCTTGGCGCCGTGGTAGCCGCCCAGGCTCTTGTGGAAGTAGCTGGCCCGGGCGCTGTTGAAGGGGTCGCCGAACTCGAGCACGCGGAAATGCGTAGTGCGGCGCAGGCTGGCGAAGCGCTCCATCGTCTCCTCCTCCTTCGTCACCAGGCGGTTGGCGGCGCCGCTGCGCGCCTTCTCCTCCTTCAGCCGCTGGAGCGATGCTTCCAGGTCGGCCTCGGTGGCCGCGTTCTGCTCGGCGCGCAGGATGGCCAGGTCGGCCGCGCCCGGCTTGAAGGGGAACCGGTTCACCGTGGCCTCCTCCCAGTTGCGGTACCGGCCGTTCACCTGCTCGTTGTTGATGAAGCGCTTGTCCACCGACCACATGTCGATGAGCACCAGCAGGCCCAGGCCGCCCACCAGCATGGGCCTGCCGATGCTCCGGCGCCCGAAGGCGAACACCAGCCCCGCCGCGGCCAGCACGAACAGCAGGCTGCGC
This sequence comes from Bacteroidota bacterium, assembly GCA_018267055.1. Taxonomy (GTDB): domain Bacteria; phylum Bacteroidota; class Bacteroidia; order Flavobacteriales_F; family PHOS-HE28; genus PHOS-HE28. The sequence continues at coordinate 7,031 of JAFDZF010000175.1, read as the reverse complement.
CAGGCATCGGCCGTGAACACCGCCACACGGGCCGCCTTCAGGCCGTCCACGTAGCTCTGCGCCCCGTCCGCCCCCAGCTGCTCCTTCTCGGCGTCGCTGAAGAAGTCGAAGAGGCCCGCGGGGGCCACCGCCATCACCAGCAGGAGCAGCGCCAGCCCCCCGCTCACCCAGAGGAAGCGCCGACGCATCGCTGCGTCCCACGCCCCTTCCCGCATCAGGCGGTCGAGGTAGAGCACCGCCAGTACCGGGGCGCACAGCTCCACGATGACCAGGATGATGGTGACCGCACGGAACTTGTCGTAGCCCGGCACGTGGTCCAGGAAGAAGTCCGTGAGCGGCATGTAGTTGTGACCCCAGCTCAGCATCAGCGTGAGCAGCAATGCCGAGAAGAGCGCATAGGCCAGCGTGTCCTTCCAGAGGAAGAGGCCCGCCACGAGGTAGGCGATCGTCAATAGGCCCGCCAGCACCGGGGAGCCTACGTTGAGCAATACGGCGATCAGCGGGACCGCCCCCAGCACCCACCACCGCGCCGCGCCTTCGGCCCGGGCGAGCATCAGCAGCAGGAGGAGCACCACGATGGCCCCCACGTAGGTGGGGCCGCTGGTGAAGTCCTGGTCGCCCCAATAGCTGTTGATGTAATCACCGGCCTGGTACTTCTTCATCACCTCGTTCCGGAAGGCCGGATCGGGCAGGGCGTCCAGGTCCTCCCGGCTGTTGATCAGCGAGCCGCTCGCGCCGCCCTTCACATTGGGCACCAGCAGCGAGAAGCTTTCCTGTTTGCCGTAGCTCCAGCGCGTCACATAGCTCTTGTCCAGGCCGGAGGTCCGGTCGTCCAACGCGCTGCCGCCCTCGGGAGTGATGGTCAGCTCGCTCGGGCCGCGCGTGGTGTACTTGCCATACTCGTACGTGCTCCAGAGCGAGCCCAGGTTGCACAGCACCGCGAAGGCCACGCCCACGCCCGCCAGGGCCACACGCCCCAGGAAGCCCGCGACCTGCTTCTCGCGCACCGCGCGCCACGCCTCGGCCAGGCCGAACAGCACCAGCAGCATCCCCAGGTAGTACGCCACCTGCACGTGGTTCACGAAGATCATCAGCGTGAGGAAGAGCGCGAACAGCGCGGCGCCCGTCCACTTCTCCCCGCGCAGCAGCACGTACAGCCCGCCGAGCACCATGGGCATGTAGCCCACCGCCTCGGCCTTGGTGTTGTGGCCCGCCTCCAGGATCACGATGAAATACGATGAGAACGCGAACGCGATCGCGCCGACCACGCACAGCCAGGCGTCCACCCGCAGGCAGCGCAGCAGGATGAACATGCCGACGAGGTAGAGGAACAGGAAGCCCGCGGGATTGGGCAGGAAGCCATGGAACAGCCGGTCCAGGAACGACAGCACCTCCGTGCTCCAACGCACGCTGATCTGGTAGGCCGGCATGCCGGCGAACATGCTCTCGGTCCACAGCGGCTCCTCGCCATAGGCGGCGCGGTGCTCCACGATCTCCTCCGACATCCCCTTGAACTGCCGGATGTCGCCCTGCACCAGTCGCTTGCCGTCGAGCACCGGGCTGAAATAGCCCAGGGCCAGCACCACGAACACGGCGATCGCCGCCAGCACCGGCAGCATCCTCTTCCAGTCGATCGATCTCATCGGATGGTCACTTGATCTCTTCGAAGTCGGCGTCCTCCACGTCCTGCGGGCCGGCGGCGCGTTTCCGCGGCTCCGCCTGCTCGATGCGCACCTCGCCCTTGCGGCGCGGGTCGGGCTCGCTCCACCGCGTCCGCTGGCGCGGATCAGGGCCGCCCGCCTGCACCCGCATCCAGATCCGCAGCAGCAGCCACAGGATCACAAGGAGCAGGATGGTGCGCAGGGTGCCGCTGGCCGCGAGCAGGTACATGGGCGCGAAAGTAGCCGGGCCGGGCGAAGGCCCAAGGCCCGGGCCCCGCACCGCATTCCCGGGCCCTGGGCACCGGCCTTCAGGCGCCGGACCTCGCCCGGGCCGCGCCGAAGGCCTACCTTTGCGGCCCCGTTCCGCTTCCGGCGCGGCTTTCCTTCCCCCCGACCATGTCCTCCTTCGAACAGCTCGGCATCCGGGCCGAGATCCTGCTTGCACTGCAGGAACTGGGCTTCGAAACGCCCACCCCCGTGCAGGAAAAAGCCATCCCCCACCTGCTCGGCAGCGACCGGGACGTGGTGGCCCTGGCGCAGACCGGCACCGGCAAGACCGCCGCCTTCGGGATCCCCCTGCTGGAGCGCCTCGACCCGCAGGAACGCACCGTGCAGGCCCTGGTGCTGGCGCCCACGCGCGAGCTGTGCGTGCAGATCACCAAGGACCTCGAGCGCTTCGCCGCCCACCTTCCGGGCGTCCGCTGCGTGCCGGTCTATGGTGGTGCCAACATCCGCGAGCAGATCCGCGCCATCCAGCGCGGGGCCAACGTGGTGGTGGCCACCCCCGGCCGGCTGATCGACCTCATCGACCGCGGGGCCATCGACCTGGGCCGCGTGCGCACGGCCGTGCTCGACGAGGCCGACGAGATGCTGAACATGGGCTTCCAGGAGGACCTCACCACCATCCTGGAGCGCACCCCGGAGGACAAGCGCACCTGGCTCTTCAGCGCCACCATGAGCGGGGAGGTGCGCCGCATCGCGAAGAACTACATGCGCGAGGCCGACGAGATCGGCGTGGGCGGCACCGGCAAGGCCAACACCGCCATCGAGCACCGCTACACCGTGGTGATGATGCGCGACCGCTACCTCGCCCTGAAGCGCTTCGTGGACGTGGAGCCCGACCTCTTCGGCATCGTGTTCTGCCGCACCAAGCAGGACACCCAGGAACTGGCGGAGAACCTCACCCGCGACGGCTACAACGCCGACGCCATCCACGGCGACCTGAGCCAGCAGCAGCGCGACCGCGTGATGGAGCGCTACCGCAGCAAGACCCTCCAACTGCTCATCGCCACCGACGTGGCCGCCCGCGGCATCGACGTGAGCAACGTGAGCCATGTGATCCATTTCGACCTGCCCGGCGAGGTGGAGAGCTACACCCACCGCAGCGGCCGCACCGGCCGCGCCGGCAAGACCGGCGTTTCGCTCAGCATCATCGGCAGCAAGGACGTGTTCAAGATCCGCAACCTGGAGCGGCAGCTGAAGACGCACTTCACCTACACCCGCGTGCCCGGCGGCGCCGAGATCTGCGAGCGCCAGCTGCTCACGCTCATCGGCAAGATCAAGGAGGTGGAGGTGGACGAGGAAGGCATCTCCCGCTTCATGGACGCGGTGGAGCTGGACCTGGCCGGCTTCACCCGCGAGGAGCTGATCAAGCGCGTGGTGTCGCTGGAGTTCAACCGTTTCCTGGAGCAGTACCGCGATGCGCGCGACCTGAACGTGGACCTGGCCCGCAAGGACCACAACCCGCGCGAACGCCGGGAGAAGACCGAGTTCACCCGCGCCACCGGCGAGATGCGGCCCATGTTCATCAACCTGGGCACGGCCGACGGCTTCGACAAGGGCCGCATGCTGGGCTACCTGTGCGGCATCACCGGCCTCACCAACCAGCACATCGGCAAGATCCTGCTGAAGGACATGTACAGCTTCGTCGACATCGACGCGAAGCATTTCGACGAGGTGCTCGGCCACTTCCGCAACGCCAACTACAAGGGCCGCAAGGTCCGCGTGGACGAGGGCACCGGCGGTCCCCGCGGCGACCGGCCGCAGCACAAGCCCGTCGGTGCGCACCCCGGCAAGCACCGCTACCAGAAGGCGCGGTACTGAGCGGCCCGCTTGCCGCCTGGCGACGGTCCCCGATCTTCACCCCATGGACCTGCGCTCCCAGTTGCTCACCGGCGGGCACAGCCGCGCGGGCGCGGACCACATCGCCGCCTACGTGGGCGATGACCCGGAGCGGTTCGCCGCGCTGATCCACCTGATGCTGCACGACGGCTCGGAGCGCGTGCGCCAGCTGGCCGCCCATGGCGTGAGCGTGGCCTGCGACCCCTGCCCCGACCTGGCCACGCCGTACGTGAAGGACCTGCTGGCCGTGCTGGACAAGCCCGTGCACGAGGGGGTGCAGCGCACCAGCATCCGCGTGATGCAGCGGTGCACCCTGCCGAAAGCGCTGCACGGCCGCATCACCGAAGCGATGTTCGCCCGCATCGCCGACCCGGCCCGGGCCATCGCCCAGCGCGCCTTCGCCATCACCGTGGCGATGCGGATGGTGAAGGCCTATCCCGAACTGGGCGAGGAGCTCCGCCTGCTGCTGGACGATGTGCTCCGCGTGGACCCCGGCCCGGCCATCCGCTCCCGCGCCACCAAGGCCCTGAAGGTGCTGCACCGGCCGGCGACGGCCACGCCCCGGCGCTGACGGCCTCCTGGGCGAGCGCCATTCCTGCAGCCGGACCCGAAAAGGACGGCCAATTGGGCAGAAAAGCAGCAGAAAAACGCGCTCCGGGGGCAAAACGGACGATCGGCACCAGAATGGCGGGCCCGGGGGTGTCATGAGCAGCATCAGACCGACCGCTATCGAACGCATGGTGCGGATCGCCGCCCCCCTGGAGGCGGTGTGGAAGGCCCTGACCAAGGATGGCCTGAGCAACCTGCACCTGCTGCGCGAAGGAGAGGAAAGCCGCCTGGCCGAAGGCCACGCGCTCGCTTGGTACCACCTGGAGGACCCCGGCACGGAACCCCGGATCAAAGGGCGGGTCATCGTGGTGGCCCCGCCGCGCCACCTGGCCTTCCTGGCCTTCTCCCCCGCCAAGGGCGTCCCCGACGTTCCCGAGAACTATACCCTGGTGGACATCACCCTCCGCCAGGAAGAGGACGGCCGCACGTTGGTGACCGTCCAGCATGGCGATTTCGCCGGACAGCCGCACGGGGTGCGCCGGGCCACCGAGGCCGGCAACAAGTGGGTGGAAGTGCTGGTACGCCTGAAGGAGCGCGTGGAGCATCAGGCCGCCGCCTGAAGGGCGGCCCCGGGCCTGGGGTGAACGGGTGGGGCCGCCTTGGCGGTCCAGGGGCGATCCGTCATCTTTGATGGACATCCATACCCTATTTTCCTATGCGTAAACATTACCCGTTCGCTTTGCTGATCTGTTCCGCCTTGTTCTCCACGCTCCATGCCGGCGCCCAGTACTGCAGCCCCACCTTCTTCAGCGGCTGCTTCAATTGGCGGACCCAGGCCCTGTCCCTGGGCACCATCAATTGGAGCCTGGACGCCGGTGACTGCTCCGTCGGCGACTACACCACGCTCAATACCGTCCTGAACGCCGGCGAACCCGCGGCCATGTCCGTGACGAACGGCAACTGGTGCGGCTGTGCCGTGTGGATCGACCTGAACGACGACCAGACGTTCGACGCGGGCGAGAACCTCTACACCACCTACGTCGGCGGCGACCCCAGCTACACCTACGACTTCACCATCACCATCCCGCTCGGGACGCTGCCGGGCCCGCACCGCCTGCGGGTGATCTCGCCCTGGGGCAGCGACGGTGTCACCGTGGGCGACAATGGGTATGGGCCGTGCGGCAGCTACCAGTACGGCAACTTCATGGACCTCACCGTCACCGTGTCGGGCGCCACAAGCGTAGCTGAAGCGGCCCCCGAAGCCGCGTTGGCCCTGGTGGCCGACCCCGTGAACGAGGCGATCACCCTGTCGGCAGTGGCCCCGCTGACGCAGGTGGCCGTAATGGACATGCAGGGCCGCGTGGTGGAACAGCGCCGCGCGACCGGCGACCGCCTCGTGCTCGACACGCATGCCTGGCCGAAGGGCGTGTACGTGGTGCGCGCGGAGACCGCGCTGGGCACGGCCTCCCGCCGCGTGGTGGTGCAGTGATCCTCCGCCTTTCCATCGGCGCCGGCCGGATGGTCCCCTCGCCCGGGCTTCCATCCGGCCGGCGCCTTTGGGGGAGAAGGAACTAAAGGACGAGCTCCACGAACAGCCGGTCCAGCGTTCCCTCCAGGTCATCGGACAAGCCGGGATGCGGGCGTGACGTCTGCAGGGCCGAGCTGCGCACCGCCGTGAGCCAGCGGAACCGGGAAGGAACGTCCAGCTGCGCGATGGGACCGCCGTCCGGATCACCACGGGCGATCCGCTCGAAGGCGTCCAGGTTCAGGCGGAGCTGCTCCAGGTCGAGGTCCCCCGCGAACGCGCGCAGCTTCGCCTCGTCCAGCGCCGTGCGCACATGGATCGTTCCCGGCCGCTTGCAGAAGAGGACGACGCCCACGTTCACGAACTCCTCGCGCTCCAGCACGGGAAGCACGCGGATGACCGCATACTCATACACGTGCCTGCCTTGCATCGCGTGCGGCATTGGTGAACGTGGTGGAATGCGCCAGGCGCTCCCGCAGGAAAGCGGAATAGGCCGCGCGCAAGGCGTCCGGGCCTTCCTGCACATCGGGCCATTGCAGCCAGGCGTCCGGGATGAGCGCGACGATCGAACGGAGCACGTCATCGGTGAGCCGTTGCCGCGAGGTCGCGTCCGCCTCCTCGAGCAATGTGGCCTGCGGCAGGAGCACGTGGTCGCGGATGAGCGCGAACGGGCCCGTGGCGTGGCGCTCGTGGTCCGCCCACGCATGGTGGAAATAGAGGCACGAGCCGTGGTCGATCAGCCAGAGGTCCTTCCGCCAGATCAGCATGTTCGTGTTCCTCACCGTGCGGTCGATGTTGGTGAGGAACGCGTCCAGCCAGACGATCCGCGAGGCCAGGTCCGCGTCCACCGTGGTCACCACCGGATCGAACGTGATGGCGCCCGAGAGGAAATGCAGCCCGATGTTCAAGCCTTTGCTCCCCTGCAGCAGGTCCTGGACCTCCTCGTCCCCTTCCGTGCGCCCGAAGGCTTCGTCCAGCTCGGCGAAGACCAGTTCGGGCACGCGCAGGCCCAGCGCGCGGGCCACTTCGCCGCCGATCAGCTCGGCGATGAGGGCCTTGGGGCCATGGCCGTTGCCGCGGAACTTCACCGCGTACTTGAAGCCGTCGTCGGCCTCGACCAGGCCGGGCAACGAGCCGCCTTCGCGCAACGGCATGATGTAGCGCGTCACGTTCAC
>JAFDZF010000174.1 GCA_018267055.1 Bacteroidota bacterium | reverse complement strand
TCGCTGAAGGACATCCGCGAGGAGGTGGAGCTGAGCATCGGCCGCATCAAGGATTACCTGCGCTCGCGCAAGGAGGCGCACACCACCGAACCGGAAGGCTGACATGGAGATCCACATCCCGGAGGGGCCGCCACCGCCCCCTCCCTCCCCTGCATCGGGCAATCAGGTCCTGCTGCGCTACGTGCTCGTGGTCGCCGGCCTGGTGTTCACCACCATGACGCTGTACTTCGCACGGGACCTGTTCATCCTGGGGTTCACGGCGGGCATCTTCGCCTTCCTCCTGCTCCCCTTGTGCGCGGGGCTCGAGCGCCGGCGCTTCCCCACCTGGCTGGCCGCGGCCACCAGCTGCCTATTGCTGCTGCTGGTCGTCATCGGCCTCCTGCTCTTCATGGGCTGGCAGTACGGGCACTTCGGGCAGGACCTCCCCGCCCTGCGGAGCGCGATGAACGTGAAGCTCGATGAAGGCCAGGCCTGGCTGGAGGAGCACCTGCACGTGAGCCAGAAACAGCAGGTGGAATGGATCAACAAGGAGATGGCCTCCATGGCCGACAGCGGCGGCGCCATCGCCATGACCTTCTTCTCCACCACCGGCTCCGCGCTCGCCACGCTGGTGCTCATCCCCATCTTCACCTTCTTCCTCCTGCTGCTCAAGGGCAAGTTCCACACCTTCTTCCGCCAGCTCTCCACCGACCACAGCGACACGGTGCTCAAGGTGGTGACGAGCATCTCGGTGCTCTCGCGCAAATGGCTCAAGGGCGTCATCACCGTGATGCTGGTGCTCTCCGTGCTGAACTCGGTGGGCTTCCTGCTGCTGGGGCTGAAGTATGCCATCCTGCTCGGCGTCACCGCCGCGTTGCTGAACGTGATCCCGTACATCGGCCCGTGGATCGGCGCGGTGATGCCGGTCACCATCGCCCTGCTCACCAAGGACTCGGTGATGTACGCGGTGGGCGCGGCGGGCGTCATCCTCATCACCCAGTTCATCGACAACAACTTCGTGACGCCGAAGGTGGTGGGCTCCAGCGTGAGCATCAACCCGCTTGCCAGCATCGTGGCGCTCCTTGCCGTGGGCATGCTCTGGGGCGTGGTGGGCCTCATCCTCGCCATCCCCATCACCGGCATGCTGAAGATCGTGTGCGACGAGGTCCCCGGCCTCAAGCCCTGGGGCTTCCTGCTCGGTGAGGAGAAGATCTACCCCGAGGAAGGGCGTATCTACATCCCCTTCATCCAGGAGCGCCCCCTGCGGAAACCCCTGGGAACGCCCGGGAAGTAGCCCCCGATCCTCCGGGCATGGCCGGCCGCTACCACCTGGTCTACGACATCGCCGATGAACGGGTGCCGCATCCGGCGTACCTCGTAGTGGCCACCATGCTGCTGCTCACGGGTATCGTGACGATCGTGTACCGCAGCCGCCGGCAGCACCACCAGGGCCCCGGCCCCTGGCTCATCGCGGCGGCCCTGGGGTTCGCAGGGCTCACCAGCGTGAAGCCGTGGTGGGAGGTCTGGCACCTGAAGCAGCAGATGCGCACGCAGGCCTTCACGGTGGAAGGCGTCATCACCGCGCATGCGGTCGATGTGGAACACACCGCCCCGGCGCACGTGCGCACCCGCGAGCGGTTCCAGGTGGACAGCCTCGCCTTCCGCTTCGTCCGCGAAGCCGACATCGCCGGCTTCCACAATGCGGGCGATCCGCTGGTGGACCTGCATGACGGGCTGCCCGTCCGCATCCGCTACCTGCTCGACGTGGACACTGTGGACGTGCCGCGCATCGTGCGGCTGGAGGTCTTCCACCCCGACGCGTCCGCCGGTCCCTAGCCTCCCAGTGGCTATGTTCGATGGCGCATGGCCTACCGCATCGTCTACGACATCACCACCGAACCGCCCTTCAGCGTCGAGTGGGCCTGTCTCTCAGGGGCTGTGATCCTGCTGGGCATCGGCTGGACGATCGTCCAGCGCAGGCGCGACCGCAAGCGCACGGACCCGCCGGCAGGCCGGCGCACCGGCTGGAGCACGCCCAAGGTGCTCATCGTCTTCGGTACGCTGATGGCCGTCATCGGCGTCGGCCTCATGGGCTGGGACCATTGGCGGCTGGTCAAGGCTTTGGAACGCGGCGAGGCCCGGACGGTCGAAGGGCCCGTGCAGAGCTGGAGCACCGAGCGCCAGCGGACCGCACGCACCGACCGCCGGGAGTACCACACCTATGAGAGCTTCTACATCGGCGACAGCATCTGGTTCGGCTACCATTGGGAAGTGGGCCAGGCCGGCTTCCACAATGCCCAGGACCCGCGCATCGCCTTCAGCAACGGCCTGCTAGCGCGGGTCACCTACCTGTACGCCGACGGCGCGGACCAGCCGCCCCGGATCGTGCGGCTGGAACTGGCCGAATGAGCGGGATCACCGCAGGGGCGGCGGCGGGGCCACCGGTCCCGGCGCATCCTTCCAGCGCGGGCGGCCCAGGTAGCGCAGGTCCGCGAGCATCGCGTCGATGGCCTTGTCCGTGCCCTCCGAGCGCGCCATGTTCTCCTTGGCCCACCGGATGAACCGATCGGCGAAAGGCTGCGCCGCACCATCGTCGAAGAAGCCCGTGCCGGACAAGTGCCACTCGTCGGGCTGGTCCTCGTTGTCCACCTTGTTGAGGAAGAAGTACACCGTGCCGGAGCCCAGGCGGCAGCCGGCCCGACGCGTCCCGGCGATGCGCACGCTGTCCGCCGCGTAGGTCTTGTCGCCCGCGACCAGGTAGGCCCAGGCGTTCTTCTCCGGCGTGAGCAGCGCGCGGTCGAAAAGCTCCGGGTGCTGGAGCGCGGTGAGCGTGCGGTAGATGCGCAGGCGGGCGTCATCGCGCTCGGCATAGCGCTTCCACAGGTCCGCGGGCACCGGTGCTCCCTTCGCGAGCAGGAGGACGGCCGTGCTCAGCTCCACCCCATCGGCCCCCGAGCGCAGGGCCTGATCGAAATAGGCGGCCACCGCCGGCTCTTTCCGGAAGGGGAGCAACAGGTGCTGGTAGGCCGTGAACGCGGGTGTCCAGGCCCCGACCTGCACGTCGGCGTACGGCTTCTGCACGTCCTCCTCGCGCTCGATCTCGGCATCCGGGCCCCAGAAGTAATTGCGCGGCGATGAGGTGGGCATCTCGTCCTCGTCATCGTACTCCGAGGGCTCCTTCCTCCCGTCCGCGATGGCGCGCTTCAGCGCGGCCTTCGCCTTGTCCATCAGCTCGGGCTTCCGCTCCGCGTAATCGGCCGGTGCCATCAGGCCCTTCTCCACCAGCGCCGCGGCGAGGTTCACCACGCGCCCTTCGAACTCGGGGAAGCGCGTGAGCGACCAGGCGCGCGGGAAAAGCGTCCGCGCCACCTCGAGCGAATCGAAGAACGGGCTGAAGGCGGACCCCACGAGCCAGTTCTGCTCGGTGAGCGGCGGATCGCCGACGATCAAGGCCAGGAACGCCCCCGCCCCTTCGCGGGTGTGTTGCCGCGCCAAGGCCTCGAGCACCTCCAGCTGGGTCTCCACGGTATCGCCGCTGGCCGTGTAGATCTCCTTCAGGAAAGGCACCACCTGCGGATGGTGCACCCCGCCGAGCTTCCCGATGGCCGCCCGCCGCTGGCCCTTCTCCTTGTCCCGGGCCTCCGAACTGCGGATGTAGGCGATCAGCGCCGGTGCATCGGCGTCCGCGAACTCGGCCACGCTGAATGAGGAACGGGCCTGCGCCGCCTGCGTGGAATCCGTGCCGCTGAGCCATTGCAGCAGGGTGGTGCCCTTCTTGCGGAAAAGCCCCTCGCTGAACACCGTGTCCGTGCGGAAGCCGGCCATGAAGCTGTCCGGCCAGGCGGTCAGCCGCCCGTCCGCGTCCGCGATGCTGCGCAGGGTGTACACGGCGCCGGGGCATTGCTGCATCACCACGCGGACGGTGCGCGAGCTGGCGCTGTCCGTCAGCAGGCATTCGAGCCGGCGCGTTTCCGGCGCGCCGGTCATCCGACGGTCCTTCACCGTCAGGCCGCCCCGACGGGCCAGCCCTTCCACGCGCTCGTCCCAGAAAGCCGTCTCGTCCTCGTACGTGGCGAAGCGGTGCGGCCGCTCGTAGTCCACGAGCACCGCCTCCGGCGTGGACGAGGAGCGGTAGAGGATCGAGCGGTCCTCGCGCACATGCGATCCCTTCTCCTTCCGCAGGTTGCGGGCCACCTGCTGGAAATACTCGCTGAAGCCGGCCACCTGCTTCCACAGTTCCTGCTGCGTGGAGGCCGTGCGGGTGCTGAAGTGCAGCAGCGTATCGGCATACAGCGACAAGGGTTCCGGCGTGCGGTACGGCACACGGCGGTAGCTGCCGAAGAACCGGTCCGCGTCCGCGCGCGGCGCACGGGCGCACAGCAGGTCGTAGCGGCCGCCATCGAGGGCCACGAGGTAATGCACGGTGTCGCCGCCGGCCTGGAGCCCATGCGCACGCACCGACCGCGTCCCGATGGGGATCGCTCCGATGCGCACGGCGGAAAGCCCGAACGAGCGGCCGAACTGTTCGGCCAGCACGTCCAGCTCGAAGGTGTCCTGCTCGATCGTGGTCACGTCCGGGAAGAACGCGGACATGGCCAGCAGCCCCTTCCGCCCATCGCCGTCCGCTGCCTGCGCGATGTACAGCTGCTCGATGCGCGCGTCGCCCAGGATGCCCATGCGCGGCGTGGCCTCCCGCACGTGCCGCGCCGGAGGCAGCGCCACTTCCAGGCCGCCGCAGGCCGGCCGCCAGGCGCCTTCCTTCGCGTTCCGGGGCGGCTGGAAACGGATGGAGGCGAAGGCCCGCTCCCCGTCCTTGGCGGCCTGCGGCACGTCGCGCATGGTCCGCTCGAAGATGAAGATCTCGAAGGGGCTCACCACCACCCGGTGGCTCGCCACCCGCCCCGCGCGGTCCACGGAGCGCACGTCCAGGCCGGGCCAGCCGGCGCTCGTGCGGAAGCGCGTGGTCCGCTCGATGCGGCCGGGGACGCCCTCATAGAGCGCGCTGTCCACCTGGGCCATCACATCCTCCATGGAGCGGCCGCGCAGGGCCGCATAGGTGGGCAGGCGCTGCACCATGAAGTGCGAGCCGTTCACCATGTCGGCGGCCAGCAGCACGCCGGAACGGTCGCCGCCGAGCGGGAGCAGCTGGAGCGGCGCGGGCAGGTCGATGCTGAAGCTGCTGTCGGTCGCCCATTGCGTGGTCCACTCCACCGGGTGGTAGACGTCCTCGTGCTTGCGCTGCTGGGCCCGGCTCCGGGCGGTGACGCCCCCGCGCACGGGTTCCACCGTGTAGCCCTTCGCGCGCAGCATCTCGATGAGGCCATGCGGGCCCGGCAGGTGCATGGCGCCCACGCCCACGAACACCGAGCGCTGGCGCAGCACCGGCAGCAAGGCGTCCAGGAACACCGTGTTGCGCTCGTCGATCACGTACTTCCGCAAGCGGTCGTCGGTGGACGTGAGGTCGAACAGGGAATCCATGCGGTCCAGGTCCTGCGTGCGGTAGCTGTCCTCGATCGCCGCGGCCGGGTCGCCGCCGTTGGCGTACGCCTCGCGGATCCGCCGCATGCGCACCGGGTCCGGCTCCCGGCCGTCCGGACCCATGGCCTTGACCAGCTGCAGCACCGAGTGCTCCATGGCCTCCAGCCCCAGCACCGGCTTGCCCGCGCGCCGGCCGCACTGGTAGATGAACAGGTCCAGGTAGGTGTCCTCCTCGTGGTCCGCATTGCCCGAGCTCATGCGGTAGAGCAGCTGGTTGATCACCTCGGGGTCCTGCGCCAGCGCCCGCGCGATCGCCTTGCGGTCGGGCACCGCCAGCTTGAACGCATCACGGTAGAGGTCCGTGGAGCCCTGGGCCTCCCCGGAGAGGGACGCGAACGCGGAGAACCACTTGGACGAGGCCAGTTCGCCCAGCCACGAGGTGGGGTCCATCTCCAGCGCCACCAGGTCGCTCTGCTCAAGCGCCGTGAAGAACTCCTCGCTCAGGTGGAACGCCACCTTGTTGCTCACGTGCATGGTACCGTACAGGTAGCTCGGCCGCGCCGCGCCCCCGCCGCTGATGCGCCAGAGGAGCGCGTCGTACCTGGCTTCAGGACCGCCCGCCATCGCTTGGACGACCGGCTGCACCAGGGCCGCACCGACCAACACCACCGCCAGCCTCCTCAAGAAGATCTTGGTATCCATGCGGGCAAGTTAGAACGCGGGGCCGCGGTGGTCCTCCGTTGCGATCCCGGGACGCCCGCCGTCCGCACGAAAGCGCGACGGCACGGCCGTCACATCCGCCGGTACCAGCCCTTGATCCGCTCGCGGTCCAGCACGTTCTGCCAGTCGGGGCCGAAAGCGTGGTCCCACATGTGCGGCAGGTTGTAGGCCACCTCGGCCATGGCGTCGATGGTCCGCTCGTCCCAGTCCTTCGCCAGGCCCTGCGGGATGTGCACGCCGAGGTGCTCCACCATGCCCTTGAACTCCTGCACGTAGGCGCCATACACGTCCTCCAGCTTGTCGAACGCGATGCAGTTGGCGATGCAGTGGTGGATCTCCAGCACCTTGCCCAGCCCGTAGCTCAAGGCGTGGCACACGCCCACCTCGCTGTAGGTGAGGCTGAGGCCGCCCATGTAGCTGGCCACCATCAGCGTCTCATCGCTCTTCACGTCCGTGCGGTCGAGCTGCAGGAAGACCGCGCGGCACATCTCCAGCGCCTTCTCGCTGTAGGCTTCGGCGAAGGTGTTCTTCTTGGTGCCCGTGATGGCCTCCACGCTGTGGATGTAGGTGTCCATGCCGGTGTAGAACCATTGGTCGCGCGGCACGCTGGCGATCAGGTCGGGGTCCAGCACGATCTGGTCGAAGACGGTCCAGTCGCACTTGAGGCCGAGCTTCTTCACCGGGCCGGTGAGCACGGCGGTCATGCTGACCTCCGCGCCCGTCCCGCTGATGGTGGGCACGCCGCAGTGGTAGATGCCCGGCTTCTGGATCAGGTTGAGGCCCTGGTACTGCACGCTGCTGCCCTCGTTGGTGAACATCAGCGCAGTGGCCTTGGCGATGTCCATCACACTGCCGCCCCCGATGCCCACGATGCCTGCGGGCAGGCCGCGCCGCTTCAGGATGTCGTCGCGCAGCCGGTCCACCAGCTCCGTGGTCGGCTCCTTCAGCACGCTGATGAAATGGATCTCGTCGCCCTTCAGCTCGGGGATCCGCTTCACGAGCTCGGGCTTGTCCTCGAAATGGTCGTCCACCACGAAGACCATGAAGCCTTCGTTGGCGGCGCGCTGCGGGGCCAGGATATCGCCCAGCTTGCCGAAGGAGCCGCGGCCGTAGCAGGTCTTGGTGACGGACTTGAAGTTGCGGAACAGGTTCATCACCGCAAAGGAACGCACCCGGCGGATGCGAAGGAAGACCGTCCCCTGGACGGTGGCAGGGCCCTTACACGGGTCTGCGTGCGGGCCAGGGACATCGGCCGACGATCACCGGTACGGCCCGGCATGAAGCACCACCGCCCGCAGGACCTGCCGGTCATCGAACTTGAATTCCGCCCATGCCTCATCCACGTACAGGTAGCCCGCGTCGTAGTCCTCGACGACCGTTGCGGCCACCCCGAACGCCCTCACCACCTCCTCCTTCGTGGATGTTCCGATCGCTATCCCGTTCGCGAAACGGGCCCCGGCCAGGGATACGTCCACACGCGAAAGCGTTCCTTCCGGACCGGCGAACCTGAAGACCAGTCCTCCCGGATCGGAGGAGAGGACCTTGTATTCCCTGACCTGGCAGCCGGGCTCCGTTATGCTCACCCCCTCCCCCTTCAGCATCCGGAAGCTCCCCTTGAACGCCCGCTTCGCGTCCCGGTCGTTCGATATGCCGAAGCGGAGGTCGTGGACCCCGGTCCTGGACAGGAGCTGCAGGTCGTTCGCATGCTGCCCCTGGGACGCGGCGGAGAGCGTCGACCAGGCGATCAGGACCAGGAACAGCCGCATGACCGGACCAAGCTAGGCTACAACCCCCGCCATCGCCTTCGTCACCGCCGCCTCCAGCTTCCCGATGAAGGCGTCCAGCTCGGCTTCGGTCCACGTGACGCGGATGTTGAAGCTGACGAGGCGCGCCATCACCGCATCGCTCTGGGGAAGCTTCAGGGACTTCAGGTCCTGCGGCAGGCCCAGCTCGTGCGCCACCAGGCGGTACGGCATACGGAGGTCCTTCAGGTGGTCCCACTGCTTGATGTAGTGGTACATGTTGTTGAACCAGTACATGGTGCCGATGCCTTGCGCGGCGAGGTCCTTGTGCAGCGCGAGGGCCGCGTCGGCCGTGGGCAGCAGCAGGTGGAAGAAGGTGGCGCTGTCGCCCGCGTCGTCGCACTGCTTGCGGAAGGACAGGCCGGGGACCTTGGAAAGCCGCGCCTGGATGGCGGCCTTGTGCGCGCGCTGCTTCGCCACCATCAGGGGCAGCTTGCGCGACTGGGCCAGGCCGATGGCCGCGTTGATCTCGCCGATGCGGTAGTTGGTGCCCAGGATCGGGTGCTGCTCCATGCCGCGGTTGTTGCCCACGTGGTCGTGGCCGTGGTCGCTCAGGTATTCCGCCGTCCGGATGAGCGGCTCGTCATCGGTGATGACGACCCCGCCTTCGCCGCAGGTGGCGATCTTGAAGAAGTCGAAGCTGAAGCTGCCCATCTTGCCGAAGAGCCCGAGGTGCCTGCCCCGGTAGGTGGCGCCGAGCGCCTGGGCGGTGTCCTCGATCAGCATCACGTCCTTCTCCTTGCACACGGCCAGGATGCCGTCCAGGTCGGCGGCCGCGCCGCACATGTGCACCAGCAGCACCGCCTTGGTCCGGGGCGTGATCGCCGCGCGGATGCCCGCCGCGCTGAGGCAGAGCGTCTCGTCGATCTCCGCGAACACCGGCAACGCGCCCGCCAGCAGCACCGCCTCGATGGTGGCCACGAAGGTGAACGGCGGCACGATCACGTGGTCGCCATAGCCTACGCCGCAGGCCGCCAGCATGGTGCTCACCGCGGTGCTGCCGCTGCTCACGGCCAGCGCATGCTTCGCCCCGGTGAACGCGGCCACCTCCGCCTCGAAGGCCTTCGCCTTCCAATGGCCCTGGCGCTGGGCATCGTGGTTGTAGCGGAACAGGACGCCCGTCTCCAGGACGTCCATCACTTCCTTCTTCTCCTCCTCGCCGAAAAGCTCTGTACCGGGCATGGGTGCTGGGATGTGGGACAAAAGTAGCCGGAAGCCCGACGGCGAACGCCGGGCCGAGGGACGAACAACCAAGCGCGCGCGGTCGTTCCTTCGTGGACCCAATCCCCACATCCACTCCATGGAACGCACATCGAAAGCCCACTGGACGGGCGACCTCAAGACCGGCAAAGGCACCATCAGCACCCCGAGCGGCGTGCTGAACGAGGCTCCCTATACCTTCCTCACGCGCTTCGAGAACGCCAAGGGCACCAACCCCGAGGAGCTCATCGGCGCCGCGCATGCCGGCTGCTTCACCATGGCCCTTTCCGCCGGGCTGACGAAGGCGGGGCATACCGCCGAGTCGCTCGAGACCACGGCGACCGTGACGCTGGACACCGTGGACGGCGCGCCCACCGTGACCAAGGTGCACCTGAAGCTGAACGGCAAGGTGCCCGGCATCGACAAGGCCACCTTCGACGCCATCGCCGCGGACGCCAAGAAGAACTGCCCCATCTCCCGCCTGCTGAACACGGCGATCTCGCTGGAGACCACCTTCGGCTGATCGCATCCCGCCCCGAAGCCCCGCCCCGGATGGAACACCGCCGGCGCGGGGCTTTCTTTTCTTCCCCGTGCGGCGTAGTTTCAAGGCATGGAAACGACCACTACCCGCTCCCTTCCCTCCGGCCGGCATGCCCTGGTGGCGATCCTGGCCGTGTCCGCCCTGCCCACGCTGGCCCAATACTGCGAGCCCGATGGGTTCGGCCTCGGCGTGGAACCCATCTGCCGGCTCGTGTTCGCCGACGTCGACCACACCTCGCCCGGTACCTCGGACGCTCCTCCGTACGAGGACTTCACCTCCGTGGTGGCGCACCTTGAGCGTGGCGCCACCTATACCGTGACCGCCAGCGGCTACACCGGCGGCACACCGCCCGATCACCTGGCCGCGAACTTCGACTGGGACGGCGACTACACCTTCGAGACGCACGTGGAGCTGGCGGACATCCTGGGCGACAACTGCAGCACGGAGACGACGGGGTCGTTCACCGTGCCCGCCAACGCCGCGATCGGCGCCTCACGCGTGCGTTTCGTGAAGACGTTCAGCTACAGCGCCGACGATGACGGTTGCGCGTGGTTCAGCAGTTACGGACAGGCCGAGGATTACACCGTGGAGGTGGCGCTGTCGACCGGGATCGCCGACCGTGGTCGCCGCGCGTTCACCGTAACGCCCAATCCGGGCCGTGGGGACATCACGCTGTCGGGCAGCGGGGATGGGGCCGCGTCGGACATCACCGTCCTCGACCTTGCGGGCCGCATCGTCCATCGGGAACGCACGGTGCCCGCCGCCGGAGCACCGCTGCGGCTCGACCTCTCGTCCATCCTTTCGCCCGGCACGTACACGGTCCAGCTCCGCCAGGGCGACCTGGAGCGGAGCGCACGCTTCGTGGTGCAGTAAGGCGGAGCCTCCCGCGGAGCACCGCGGCCGGGGCACCGTTCCGATACCTTCGCGGCAGCCATGAAGAAGCGCCCCACCGGCGGGATGGTGTACAGCACCAACCCCCATTATGCCTTCCAGCAGAGCGGCAATCGCGAGCCGGCGACGCTCCCGCCCCAGCAGCAGGACCTGCGCATCCACCTGGACCGCCTCGGCGGCAACAAGGTGGTCACCCGCGTCGTGGGCTTCGTGGGCAAGGGCGCCGACCTGGACGACCTGGGCCGCGCGCTGAAGAGCAAGTGCGGCGTGGGCGGCAACACCAAGGAAGGCCTCATCCTCCTGCAAGGCGACCACCGCGACAAGGTGCTGGCCTACCTGACGGAGAAAGGCTACCGGGCGAAGAAGGCCGGCGGGTGAACCGACGCCCATGGCCAGGCGCACCGCCCCCGCGAAGGACGTGTTCCGCTTCACCGCGGTGCTGGAGAAGATGCCCGGCCGCTTCGGATGGACCTTCGTGGAGTTCCCGCACGACGTGCAGGCGCTCTTCGGGAAGAAGGGCGCCGTGCGCGTGAAGGGCGCGGTGAACGGGGTGCCGATGGACCGCGCGCTGATGCCCACGAAGAGCGGCTACCACGTGATCGTGCTGGGCATCGACCTGCGGCGGCGGGCGAAAGTGAAGGCCGGCGACCACGCCGCGTTCGAAGTGTGGCGCGATCCGCGGCCCGACGTGGTGGAGCTGCCCGAGGAGCTGCGGGAGACGCTGGACTTCCTGCCCGCGTTCAAGGCCGATTGGGAACGCCTGACACCAGGCATGAAGCGCTCCATCCTCACCTGGGTGAACAGCGCGAAGACCACGCCCACCCGCGCCAAGCGCGTGGCCGAGGTCCTGCGGCGGTCCGAGACGGGGCATCCCTGGTTCCAGCGGACGGTGAAAAGGGACATCTGACCGCTGCGGCGATTATTTTGGTCCTGCTGCCGTCCCCACCGGCCGCCCTTTCCCATGAAGCGCACCTCATGCATCCTGCCGGCCTTCGCCCTGCTGGCCTTTTCCACCGCGCTCCCCGCCCAGGTGCCCCAGCTGTGGGGCGTCACCACCGCCGGTGGTGCGCACGGGCTCGGCACCCTCTTCCACGTGAACGGCGACGGCAGCGGCTTCGACGTGGCGCTCTCGTTCGACACCCTCATGGGCGGTGCGCCGGAGGGCGGGCTGTGCGTGGCCGATGGCCGGCTCTACGGCATGACCACGCTCTATGGCGCGAACAACGTGGGCACGCTTTACAGCTATGATCCCGGCGGCGCGGGCTTCCACAAACTGCTCGACTTCGACATGGCCAACGGCGGCCTCGCCTGGGGCAGCATGGTCCGGGCGGCCGATGGCCTGCTCTACGGGGCCACCTACCAGGGAGGCGGCAGCGGCGGGAGCCTCTTCCGCCTCGATCCCGCCGACGACCAGATGACCGTGCTGCACACGCTGGACCAGGCCACCGATGGCGGCTCCGTCACCGACCGGCTGCTGCAGGCCTCGGACGGCGCGCTCTACGGCCTGGGCGCCTATGGCGGCGCGAACAACGCGGGCACCGTTTTCCGCTATGTGCCCGGCACGGACACCTTCACCAAGCTCCATGACTTCGACGGTCCCAACGGCCGGACGCCCTATGGCTCGCTCTGCCAGGGCACGGACGGCCTGCTCTACGGCATGACCTTCAATGGCGGCAGCCAGGACATGGGCGTGCTCTTCTCCATCGATCCGGTGAGCGGCGCCTTCCTCAAGCGCCTCGACTTCACCGGCCCGAACGGGCAGTCCCCGTGGGGCAGCCTGGTGCGCGCGGCCGACGGCACGCTCTACGGCACCACCACGCTGGGCGGCCCCTCCAGCGGCTCCATCTTCTCGTTCGCCCCCCCGACCAACACGCTCACCACACTGCATGCGTTCAATGCCCTCGATGGCGGGCTGCTCTTCGGCAGCGTGATCATCGGGAGCGATGGCGCGCTCTACGGCACCAGCGGCATCGCGGGCGCCTTCATGGGCAACGTGTACCGCTTCGAGCCGGGCACCGGCACGCTCACGCCCCTGCACGGGTTCACCGAGGCCGAGGGACAAAGCCCGCGCGGCGAGCTCGTGGAGTATGGCTCGGTCACGGGCATCGCCGAACAGCCGGGCGGACCGGCGTTCTCCGTGTTCCCCAACCCCTCGTCCGGAACGGTAACCCTGCTCGCGCCGGGGCCTGGCCCGATGACGCTCACCCTCACCGACGTGCTCGGCCATGAACTGCTGCGCACCGTGATCACCACCGAACGCACCACGCTGCAGCTGGACCGGCCCGCGGGCGTATACCTGCTCACCCTGGGCACGCCCGCCGGACGACGCACCCAACGGATCATCCTGGAATGACCTTCCCCTCCATGGCCACCACCATGCGCACCCTGCTCACCGCCCTCCTCTTCCCCGCGCTTGTCCCCGCCCTCGCGCAGGACGCCGCCCTCTACCTCGTGCCGCGCTGGAAAGTGGGCGACACGCGCACCATGGCCATCACCACGATGACCAACTCCACGGAGAACGGTGAGGCCAAGGCGGAACGGGACTATATGGAGGGCCGGGTGCGCGTGGTGAACGAGACGCCGCAGGCCTTCATCCTGCGCATCGAATACGACAACGTGGTGCTGCGCCAGGCCGCGAAGCTCGGCGCCGCCCTGGGCGAGAACCCGCAGACACCCGCGAAGCTCACCCTGCGCTACACGGTGGACCGCCTCACCGGCAAGTCCGCGCTGGAGAACTGGGAGGAGGTGCAGCGCACGGTGAAGAAGAGCTTCGCCGACGTGAAGAAGCAGGTGACGGCCAAGGACTCCTCTCTGGCGCCCGCGTTCCAGCTGGTGATGACGCCGATCCTCGGCCTCTTCGACAAGCGGGAGAACGTGGAGGCCTACTTCCACGATGCCATCGACCCCATCACCTCGTGCTTCGGCCAGGACTTCCGTGAACGCGACACGCTGCGGACCGTGGAGTACGGCGCCTCCCCCTTCGGTGGGCCGGACAGCATCCGGACGACCACGCGGATCTGGCTGGAACGCGTGGACCGGATGGAGCAACAGGCGTTCATCAATACGCTGATGGTGCTGGACATGGAGCCCCTGGTGCGGATGATGAAGCAGATGGCCGCCGGCTTCATGGACCCCGCCAAGATGTCGGCCGAGGAGAGGCGCAAGGCGCAGAAGAAGATGGACCAGGAACTGGCGGCGATGAAGTTCGACGCGCGCTACCAGGGCACGCACATCATCGACCTGCGCAGCAACTGGCCCATCAGTGTGGTGACCACCGCCAACCTGGTGTCGAGCGCACCGGGCAAGAACGCGGTCACGAAGGTCGTGCGGACGGTGCGCTTCACGCCCTGACGATCCGGCATCCGGCCCGGAACGGCATGGATCCGGCAGGACGCCGGCCCACACACCTGTTCCGCATGACCACCTTTCTCCTCCTGGCCGTCAGCGCCGCCCTCCTGCTCGTCCTCCTGGTACACGGCCCGGTAGGGGCCGCGGCCCTGATCGCCTACCGCATCTCCGGCCCGCGCACGACCACCGCCACGCTGGAGAAGAGCACATGGGTGCTGGGCACCCTGTTCATGACGCTTTGCCTGGTCGCCTGACGCCTTCCGGGCTTCAGTACGCCATCAGCCGCTCCAGCGCCGCCTTCAAGCGGCCCTTCGGCAGGAACTGCGCTTCCAGCTCGTGCGCGAAGGGGATCGCGGTGTCGATGGACGCCACGCGCATCACCGGCGCGTCCAGGTCCTCGAAGCATTCCTCCGCGATGCACGCCGCGATCTCGCCGCCGATGCCGCCCGTGAGCGTGTCCTCGTGCAGGATCAGCGCCTTGCCGGTCTTGCGCACGCTGGACAGCACGCGGTCCTTGTCCCACGGCAGCAGGCTGCGCAGGTCGATCAGGTCGGCGTCGATGGCCCCGTTCTCCTGGAGCGCCTCCAGCGCCCAGTGCACGCCCATGCCGTAGGTGATGATGGAGAGGTCCTTCCCTTCGCGCAGCATGTTGGCCACGCCGATGGGCAGGGTGAAGAAGCCCTCGCGTACCGGGCCGCTGAGGCTGCGGTAGAGGTTCTTGTGCTCGAAGTACATCACCGGGTCCGGGTCCTCGAAGGCCGCGCAGAGCAGGCCCTTGGCATCATCGGGGAAGGCCGGGTAGACGACCTTGAGGCCGGGCGTCTTGAAGAACCAGGCCTCGTTGCTCTGGCTGTGGAAGGGCCCCGCGCCGGAGCCCGCGCCGGTGGGCATGCGCACCACCACGTCCGCATTCTGGCCCCAGCGCCAATGCGCCTTCGCCAGGTTGTTGCAGATCTGCGTCATGCCCTCGCTCACGAAGTCGGCGAACTGCATCTCCACCATGGCCTTCATGCCGTTGATGCTGAGGCCGAGCCCCGCGCCCAGGATGGCGCTCTCGCACAGCGGGGTGTTGCGCACCCGCCCCTTGCCGAACTCCGCCACGAAGCCGTCGGTCACCTTGAACGCGCCGCCGTACTCCGCGATGTCCTGGCCCATCAGCACCAGGTTCTCGTGGCGGCGCATGCTCTCGCGCATGCCGTCGCTGATGGCCTCGATGAAGCGCATCTCCTTCGTCGCCCCGGTGGGGGGATCGATGAGGATGGGCCCATGCTGGCGGTACACGTCGTTCAGCTCGCGCTGCAGGTCCGCCGTCACCGGCGGCTCGCCGAAGGCCTCCTCCACCGCGGTGGCGATCTCGTTCTTGATGGCCTTGTGGGTGGCCTCCTTCACCGTATCGCTCAGGATGCCCTGGGCCACCAGCCAGCGCTCGTAGTTGACCACGGGGTCCTTCTTCTCCCACTCGGCCATCAGTTCCTTGGGCACGTACTTGGTGCCGCTGGCCTCTTCGTGCCCGCGCATCCGGAAGGTCATGCACTCCACCAGGATGGGGCGCGGACGGCGGCGGATGCTCTCGGCCACCTCGCGCAGCGTGTGCACCACCTCCAGGATGTTGTTGCCGGCCACCACGCGGCTTTCCATGCCGTAGCCCAGCGCCTTGTCGCTCAGGTAGCGGCACTTGAACTGCTCGCTGCTGGGCGTGCTGAGGCCGTAGCCGTTGTTCTCCACCACGATGATCACCGGCAGGTCCCATACGGCCGCCGTGTTCACGCTCTCGTGGAAGTCGCCCTCGCTGGTGGCCCCGTCGCCGGTGAACACCAACGTGCACTTCTTCTCCTGGCGCAGCTTGTGGGCCAACGCGATGCCGTCGGCCACGCCCAGCTGCGGGCCCAGGTGGCTGATCATGCCCACGATCCGGTACTCCTGCGTGCCGAAGTGGAAGCTGCGGTCGCGGCCCTTGGTGAAGCCCGTCATGTGCCCCTGGAACTGGCTGAAGAGCCGCGCCATCGGCACCCCGCGCGTGGTGAAGGTGCCCAGGTTGCGGTGCATGGGCAGGATGTACTCGTCGGCTTCCATCGCCAGGGCCGTGCCCACGGCCACCGCCTCCTGGCCGATGCCGCTGAACCATTTGCTGATGCGCCCCTGGCGCAGCATGCTCAGCATCTTCTCTTCGATCAGCCGCGGACGGAGCAGCTGCTCGTAGATGGCGAGCAGCTCCTGATCGGTCAGCTTCTTCCGGTCGAAGGCGAGCTGCTTCTTTTCGATGGTCTCGAGGAACATGGCTGCAAAAATAGCCGCCCGGAAATGGGAGGAGCCGGCTACTTTCGTCGGCCGCATGCTCCTGTTCACCGATGCTTCGGAAGATGCCTTGTCGAAACCATGGCAACGAGCGTTCCTGCTGGCGGGTACAGGGCTTTTCCTGACCTTGATCTATTGGTCGCTCCGGGCCGTATTGCTGTATACAACCGATATCGGCGGCGTAGAGGCCAATGTGGTCTACGGCATCGGCAAGCTGTTGCGCGGTCTTCCTCTCTATGAGGACCCTGAGCGGCCTCCGTTCGATGTGGTCCAATACACACCACTTTACTACTATTTGGCAGCGGGGATCGGGTGGCTCATTGGCGTGGACCCTACACAGCCCCAGCAGGTGTTCATGCTCAGCCGTCTCATCTCCCTGGCCTGCAATCTGGGGACCGTCCTCGCGACCTACCGCATCATCCGTCGCACGGGAGCAGCGCCCTGGCTGGCGCTCTTCTGGTCGATGCTCATGTTCGCTACCATCACCCGGCATTTCTATTCGCGTACCGACTCGCTATACCTCCTGCTCTTCACCGTGAGCATGGGGCTGTTCCTGACCGCGCTGGGCCATCCGCCCCCCCTGCACCGACGGCAACTGGCCTGGGCCACGATCGTGGCCTGCCTCTCTTTGCTAACGAAGCAATCGGGCATCCTGGCCTTGCTGATCATCGGCCTGTACCTGCTCTGGCAACGGCGCTGGAGGGACCTGTTCACACAGGTAGGGATCTCCATGGCGCTCCTGGCGCTGGCATTTGGAGCCCTCGGCCTGCATTATGGGGGACATGTGCTCTATCAGAACGTGGTGACCGGCCTGAAGAACGGGTTCAGTCTCGAGATCTTCGAGTGGGTGTTCTTCACCCGGCGTTATCTCACCATCGTCGTATTCCATGTGCTTGGCGGCATTCTGGCCTGGCGGATGATGCGCGGGGCCGACCCCATGCGGCAGGCCTTGGGCCTGGCGATCGTGACCAGCTTTCTTTTCGCACTGATCACGGGCCTGAAATCAGGCAGCCGTTTGAACTACTTCCTTGAGAACTTCCTGTTGATCTTCCTGGCGATACCATCGCTTTTCGCAGCTCCACGTGTGCGCATTCCACGGTTCTGCCTGCCCGCCCTCATGGCCTATGCCCTGTTGCACTTCACCATGGGCATGCTGCGTCTACGCACCGATGTCGTCCATATCCGTGGAAAGCATGGCCGCTCCCAATATGCAAAGGCGGCCGCCGTGGATGCTTATCTCCGAAAGGACCGCCAATTGGCGGAAGGGCAATACGTGTTCATCATCGGTCGCGACTTCCTGGAACAGTTCCTTATCGGCCATGGGGTGCTCGATCAGAAGGATATCGTCCAATACAGCCCACCCGACCTTTACGACCGTTCGGAATTCTACAGGGCCATGACCGACGGACGGGTACGCTTCGTGATATCGCAGGGCACCCCGGGGATCTTCTTCCTGGGCCGATCATATACCTGCTTCACCCCTGTGGATACATTGGCCGGGCACATCATCTATGAGCACGACCGGTTCCTCCGTTGAAAATGGGTCCCATTAACTCGCGAACATCCATGTCCGCACCACGGCTCTGTGTCATCGCGCCCTGCTTCAATGAGGGAGAGGTCGCCGTGCGATTCGTCCGCGAACTGGAGCAGGTGCTGGCGCCGATCCCCGGTGGCGCTGTGATCGTGATGGTGGACGATGCCAGCACCGATGACACACTGCACCGGCTCGAGACCTTGCGGCCCACGACCTCCCAAGTGGACCTACAGGTGATCGCCCTGTCCTACAACATGGGCCATCAGGAGGCCATTTATCAGGGCCTGCTGCATGCCGCCACCATCGGCGCCGAACGCTTCGTGGTGATGGATTCCGACGGTGAGGACGACCCGGCCGCCATCGTGGAGATGATGACGGCCGATGCGGAGGGAATCACCCTAGTGGCACGAGGCAAGCGCCGGGAGAGCTGGCGCTTCAAGCTGGGCTATATGCTCTACCGCCGGATGTTCCGCTTGGTGACCAAACGTTCCATCAGCTTCGGCAACTACTCCATGATCGACCGTCGCGTGCTGGGTATCGCCATCGATCGCGGGTTCATCCACTATGCCGCCTTCCTCTCTCGCCAGCGGGTACCGACACGCACCATTACATATGACCGCCGCTCACGCCTGGACGGCCGCTCCAAGATGAGCTTCAAGAGCCTGTCGATCCATGCGTTCCGATCGCTGATCGAATACAGCGAGGACGTGCTCTCGCTCTTCCTGAAGGGTTTCTTCATCCTCGCCGTGGCCGCCTTCGCCGCGATCATCATCATCCTATGCGTGAAGCTCTTCACCGATGAGGCCATCCCCGGCTGGGCCAGCATCCTCACCGTATCGCTGCTCAACTCCACCCTGCTCTGCCTGGGTTTCTTCGCCATCGGCCTGCTGCTGGTGAACTCCATCCATCGCCGCGACCGTGCGGGGAAGCCCCATTACCGATCGATCTCGCATGGCCACTGAACGCATCGATTACGTCGGCGAAGAGCTCGACCTCTTCCAGCACGCCACGAACTGGAAGACCTATTTCGCTTCGCGCCTCAAGCCGTACGTCCGCGGGCGGGTGCTCGATGCCGGCTGCGGCATGGGCGTGAACGCCGACCACCTCTGGAACCCACAGGTCACCGACTGGACCTTCCTGGAGCCCGACCCGCGCCTGCTGGAGCAGGTGCCGGCCCACGTGCGGACGCCCGCCCTGGCCCATGCCCGCCGGATGAACGGCACCACGTCGTCCCTGGCGGGCGAGCGTTTCGACACCATCCTGTACTTGGACGTGATCGAGCACATCGAGGACAGCGCCGACGAGCTGCGGCGTGCCTACGAACTGCTCCAGAACGGAGGGCACCTGCTGATCCTCGTCCCCGCCTTCAACCACCTCTACAGCCCCTTCGACAAGGCCATCGGGCATTTCCGGCGCTATGACAAGCGCATCCTGAAGGCCGAGCTCCCTCCCGAGCTCATCCGGGTGCGCACCGAATACCTGGACAGCCTCGCTTTCTTCCTGTCGCTCGCGAACAAGTGGTTCCTGAAGCAGGCCGCCCCGCAGCTGAAGCAAGTGCTGTTCTGGGACCGGACCATCGTGCCGCTTTCGCGCGTGGCGGACCCGCTGTTCCTCCATGCCTTCGGCAAGTCGCTCGTCGCCGTGTGCCGCAAACCGTGAGGCCCGCCGCATCCGGGCGGATAACTTCGCCGGCCATGTCCGGCGCCTGGCGCACCCTGCGGCCCTTCGGCTTCCGCCTGCTCGTGGTGGTGGTGCTCTTCAGCGTGCAGCGCGCGCTGTTCTATGGGCTGAACACGGGCGCCTTCCCGGCCCCGCCGCCCAGCGCCTTCCTCGGCGGCCTCCGCTTCGACCTCAGCGCCATCGCCTGGCTCTACCTGCCCTGGATCGTCACCGTGCTGTTCGTGCCCGCCCCGGCGCGCGGCTTCCGGCACGTGCAGAAGGGGCTCTTCCACCTGAGCAACGTGCTGTGCTTCTTCCTCAACTGCACGGACCTGGAGTACTTCAAGTTCACCCTGAAGCGCAGCACGGCCGACCTCTTCGGCATCGCCAACGGCGGCAACGACCTGCGCCACCTCGCACCGGTGTTCCTGAAGGACTACTGGTACGTGGTGCTGATCTTCCTCGCGTCGATCGCCGTGGCCGAGGCCGCCTACCGCTGGGCCGCGCGCTGGGAGCAGGGGCCGCGCGCGCGGAACGCCTGGGGCTGGCGCGTCACACTGGTGGCCTTCGTGGCGATCGCCTCGCGCGGGGGGCTGCAGTACATCCCGCTCGGCGTGCTCGACGCCAGCAAGTACGCCCCGCCCGCCTACATGCCGCTGGTGCTGAACACGCCCTTCACCTTCATGACGAGCATCGGCAAGCCGGTGCTGGAGGAGCGGCGCTTCATGACCGACGCCGAGGCCGACCGGCTGTGGCCCGTGAAGCACCGCTACACCGATGCCCCGCCCGTATCCATCGCCGCGGCACGGCCGAACGTGGTGGTGATCGTGCTGGAGAGCTTCAGCGCGGCCTATAGCGGGCGGCTGAACGGCACCGGCCAGGGCTACATGCCTTTCCTCGATTCGCTGATGGGCCAGGGGCTCACCTTCACCCGCGCCTATGCCAACGGGCGGCGCAGCATCGACGGCATCCCGGCGGTGATCGCCTCCATGCCCAAGCTGATGGACGAGGCCTTCATCGTGTCGCCCTATGCGCAGACGCCGATCACGGCCCTGCCCGCCCTCCTGGCGAACAGCGCCGGCTACCGCACCAGCTTCTTCCACGGCGGGCACAACGGCACCATGGGCTTCGACGCCTTCGCGCGCTCGGCCGGCTTCCAACGCTACGTGGGCCGCAACGAATACCCCGACGCGCAGGACGACGACGGCGTGTGGGGCATCCGCGACGCGCCCTTCCTGCAGTTCTTCGCGCGGGAGCTGGACCGCGAGCAGCAGCCCTTCATGAGCTGCCTGTTCACGCTGTCCTCCCACCACCCCTACCACCTGCCGGCGGCCGATGCCGCGCGCTTCGCCGGGGGCGACCTTCCCATCCACCCCACGCTGCGCTATGCGGACGATGCGCTGCGCCGCTTCTTCGCCACCGCACGGACGATGCCGTGGTTCGCGAACACGCTGTTCGTGATCACCGCCGACCACACGGCCGACCTGGAGCGCAGCGGGCAGGAGAGCGGGTCGGCGTACGACCATTGGATCCCGCTGGTGTACTACATGCCCGCGGCCCTGGCCCCGCGCGAGGAGCCCCGGGTGACGCAGCAGGTGGACGTGCTGCCCACCGTGCTCGACCTCCTCGGCTACCGCGCCCCCTTCTTCGCCTTCGGCAGCAGCGCCCTGCGCGAAGAGCGCGCACCGGCGGCGGTGAGCGAGAGCAACGCCACCTGGCTCCTGATCGACGACCGGCTGCAGCTCCGGTCGGACGGCGCGCGCGTCCTGTGGTCGGCCCCCATGGGCGAAGGCCCGGTGAGCACGGCCCCCACGGCCGAGGAGCTGGCGGACCACCAACGCACATTGCAGGCGGCCATCCAGCAGTTCCACGCACATTTGCTGCAAAGTGACCTGGTGTTGAAGTGAGCATGAAGGCGACGTTGATCCTGAACCCCAAGAGCGGGAAGCGCCGGGCCATGACCGTGCGCGACACCGCCCGGTCGCTGGCCCAAGAGCTCGGCATCGACCTGACGGAGCATGTGATCGCGGCGGCCGGCGACGGCACCCGCATGGCGCGCGCGGCCGTGGAGGCCGGGCATGCGCGCGTGATCAGCGTGGGCGGCGACGGCACCCTCAACGCCGTGGCCGCCGGGCTCGTGGGCACGCCGGTGCCCCTGGGCATCGTGGCCATGGGGTCGGGCAACGGCTATGCCCGCTCGCTCGGCCTGCCGATGAAGCCGGAGGCCGCGCTGCGGACCGCGCTCACGGGCGGCCCACGGCCCATGGACGTGTGCTACCTCAACGACCGGCTCTTCCTCGGCACCGCGGGCATCGGCTTCGATGCGCGCGTGGCGCACGAGTTCGATCGGGGCGCCGGCCGCGGCATGTGGAACTACGCCCGCATCATCCTCAAGGAGATCCTGGGTGCGAAGCCCATGCGCGTGGTGGTGAAGGCCGGCCACGAGACGCGCGAGGAGCACGTGCTGATGATGGTGTTCTGCAACACGCGCGAGTTCGGCAACGGCGCGGTGATCAGCCCCGGCTCGGCGCCCGACGACGGCACCGCCGAGCTGCAGCTGGTGGCCAAGCCCTCCTTCCTCCCCTTGCTGAAGGCCTTCTACGACGTGTACACCCACCGCGCCGACCGGAGCCGGTACATCCGCACCATCGTGGCGCGCGACGCCCAGGTGCACCAGGACGGCCTGCTGGCCCACCTCGATGGCGAGCCCGTGGAGATCGGGCGGGAGGTGCGCTTCCGGCTGGAGCCGAAGCGGCTGCTGGTGGTGGGCTGAGGCGATCGGCCCGCTCCTTCAATGCGCCGCATCGGAGCGGCTGTCGAACACGGTCAGGATGACGACCTTGTGCTGGAACACGCGGTAGACCGCCAGTGTATTGCGGTGTATGATGCCCAGCCGCAAATGCTTGTTCCGCAAGGAGCGCTTGAACCCGCGGGGCCATTGGGCGATCAGCCGCTCGAAGGTCTGCACATCGTCCAGGAACCGCTCCGCTTCGCGCTCACCCCATCCACGCAACAGGAACGCATGGATCGAGGCCACGTCGGCGGCGGCCCGCTCGGTCCATTCAATCTTGAGCGGTGCGCCCATACCTGGCCCAAAGCTGCTCCGCCGCGATCACCCGACCGGCCTTGATGTCCCCTTCGCCCTGCGCGATGGCTTCGCGCTGCTGGGGGGAAAGGGCTTCATACCAATCCCGGGATTCGCTGGTCTTCTTGAACTGGAGCAACGCCGCCAGCAACCCTTTGTCCTCCAAGCGGGACAACCACTGGATCAACTCCAGTTTCACAGCATCGGAGCTCATATGGGCCTGATCGGTCCACGAAGATAGGGCAAGCTCCCTCCTGGCAGAGGGTGATGACTACTGCGCCTTGCGCTCCCGCTGCATCGGGTTGATCCGCATGCGCTGCTTCTCCTTGAACACCTCGAAGCGCGTGGGCACCAGCGTAGGCGGCCAGCTGTTGTTGTTCAGGTCCGTGTCCGCCGTCTCCAGCATGGGGTCCAGCGTGATGCCCGCCACCTCCTTCCGCTTCACGAACACCTTGGTCACCTCATCGAACTGGCGCCAGATCTCGGCGGGGATCGTCTCCATCTCCGTGGTGCCGTCCGTGTAGCGCCATTGGATCACCAGCGGCATCACCAGCCCGCCCACGTTCTTGAACGCCACTTCGTAGAAGTAGAGCTCTTTGTCCGTGAGGGCCTTCTCCTCCGGCGTCAGCTCACCCATCGCGCGCTCATAGGCGGCCTCCTGCTGGGGCGTGGTCGCCAGCGGGTCATAGCGGTCATAGAAGTCCTTGGCACCGGGGTCCTGCTCCACCACCGTGCGGGGCACATCGGTGCGGTTGCGTTCCTGGCTGATGTCCACGGCCTCGCGCTCCCGGTCGGCCCGCTTCAGCCTCTCCCGGGCCTGCGGGTCCAGGGGGTCGATGCGGAGCGAACGCATGCCGGTGATCGCCAGGTCCACATGGTCCGTGGTGTAGAACCAGCCGCGCCAGAACCAGTCGAGGTCCACCGCGCTGGCGTCCTCCATGGTGCGGAAGAAATCCGCTGGCGTGGGGTGCTTCAGCTTCCAGCGCTCGCAGTACACCTTGAACGCCTTGTCGAAGAGCGGGCGGCCCATCACCGTCTCGCGCAGGATGTTCAGCGCCGCTGCGGGCTTGCCGTAGGCGTTGTTGCCGAACTGCGTGATGCTCTCGCTGTTGGTCATGATCGGCTCCTGGCGCGAGCGATCGCCCTTCATGTAGTCCACGATCTTGCGCGCCGGGCCCCGGCCGCTGGGGTAATCGCGGTCCCACGCCTGCTCGGTGAGGTACTGGAGGAAGGTGTTCAACCCCTCGTCCATCCACGTCCACTGCCGCTCATCGCTGTTGATGATCATCGGGAAGAAGTTGTGCCCCACCTCGTGGATGATCACGCTGATCATGCCGTACTTGGTGCGCTCGCTGTAGGTGCCGTCCTTCTCCGGGCGGCCGCCGTTGAAGCAGATCATCGGGTACTCCATCCCGATCCGGTCCGTGTGGATGCTCTGGGCCACCGGGTACGGGTAGTCCACCGAATGCTCGCTGTAGGTCTTGATCGTGTGGGCCACCACGCGCGTGCTGTACTGGCCCCACAGCGGGTTGCCCTCCTTGGGGTAGAAGCTCATGCAGAGCACGTGGTTGCCGCCCACGGGCTGGTCCATGGCGTCCCAGATGAACTTGCGGCTGCTGGCGAAAGCGAAGTCGCGCACGTTCTGCGCCTGGAACACCCAGGTCCTGCTCGCCTGGCTGGCGCCCTGCTCGGCCTTGCGGGCCTCCTCCTCGGTGACGATGAGCACGGGCGCCCGGGACGAGCGGGCCCGGGCCATCCGCGCCTGCTGCTCCGCGGTGAGCACCGTGGCCGCGTTCTGGAGCACGCCCGTGCCCGCCACCACATGGTCCGCCGGCACGGTGATGGCCACCTTGAAGTCGCCGAAGGTGAGGGTGAACTCCCCCGCCCCCAGGAACTGCTTGTGCTGCCAGCCCTGGTAATCGGCATACACCGCCATGCGCGGATAGAACTGGGCGATGGTGTACAGGTTGTTGCCGTCCTCCGCGAAATGCTCGAAGCCGCTGCGGCCGCCCACCTTGGCGCGCTCGTTGATCGGGTACCACCACTCCACCTTGAACGCCATGCTCTGCCCCGGGGCCAGCGAGCGCGGCAGGTCGATGCGCAGCATCGTCTTGTTGATCGTGTACGGCAGCGGCTTGCCGGCGGCATCGGTGACCTTGGTGATGCGGAAGCCGCCGTCGAACACCTCCACCATCCGCCGGAGGTCGTTCAGGTCCAGGCTGTCGCCGATGGTGCCGGTGCGCGTGGCGTTGGCGTCGCTGCCGGGCTCGTAGATGTTCTGGTCCAGCTGCAGCCAGAGGTAGTCCAGCTTGTCCGGGCTCTGGTTGTGGTAGGTGATGGTCTCCCGCCCGGTGAGCCGCTGCGTGGCATCGTCCAGCGTCACGGCGATGTCGTAATCGGCCTTCTGCTGCCAGTAGGCGTGGCCGGGGGCTCCGCTCGCCGTGCGCTGCTCGTTCGGCGTGGGCAGCTCCTGGTCCAGCTGGCGGAACTTGTCGCGGCCATAGCGCAGGTCGTCCTGGGCGGCGAGCGGAGCGGCCAGGAGGAAAGCGGGAAGCAGGAGAAGCGGCTTGAACGGCATGCGGCGAAAGTAGGATGCCGCCCAGAACGGGTCCGCGGACGGGGACGAGGACGATCATCTTTGTCCGTTGATGAAGCCCCTGCTGCTGTCCGCCCTGTTCCCGATCTGCCTCGGGATGGCCCCCCTGGTGCCCCACGACTTCTACGTCTCCATCCTCACCATCCACCACGACCCCGACAAGCGGGCCCTGGAGCTGACCTGGCGCATGACCACGCACGACCTGGAGGACGCCCTGGAAGCGGTCTCCGGCGAGGACCCGCAGCTGGGCAGCGCCTTCGAGGCGCCGGACGCCGACAGCCTGATAGCCCGCTACCTCCGGCAGCACCTCCGCCTGCGGAAGGGTGATGCGCCCCTGCGCGTGACCTACCTGGGCAAGGAGGTGGAGCTGGAGACCCTGTTCTGCTACCTCCAGGTGGATAGCGTCCGCAGCACCGAAGGGCTCACCGTGCAGTGCGACCTGCTCCAGGAACGCTTCCCCGACCAGGTGAACGAGGTGCACGTGGAAACGCGGGAAGGCACCGAGAGCAACAACTTCCTGGCGGGCAGCCAGCCCTTCACCTTCGGGATGCCCAAGGACAAATGAGCCCGGCCGCCTCCGCCCCGGCCCCGAAGACCAAGGCCGAGAAGGCCGCGTTCGCCGCGAGGACGCTGGCGAAGCTCTACCCGCACCCGGCGATCCCGCTGGACCACACCGATGCCTACACCCTGCTGGTGGCCGTGGTGCTCAGCGCCCAGTGCACGGACAAGAAGGTGAACGAGGTCACGCCCCACCTCTTCGCCAAGGCGCGCACGCCCCAGCAGATGGTGAAGCTGGACGTGGACGAGATCCGCGCCATCATCCGGCCCTGCGGGCTCTCGCCCGCCAAAAGCCGGGCGATCCATGGACTTTCACGCCTCCTGATCGAGCAGCACCACGGCCAGGTGCCGCGCACCTTCGCCGAGCTGGAGGCCCTGCCCGGCGTGGGGCACAAGACGGCCAGCGTGGTGATGGCCCAGGCCTTCCACGTCCCGGCCTTCCCGGTGGACACCCACATCCACCGCCTCGCGTGGCGCTGGACCCTGAGCGATGGCAGCAGCGTGGAGCGGACCGAGGCCGACCTGAAGCGGCTCTTCCCCGAAAAGGACTGGGACCTCCTGCACCTGCGGATCATCTACTTCGGCCGGGAATACTGCCCCGCCAAGGGGCACGACGCTCGGAAATGCCCCATCTGCAGCGTGATCGGGCGGAAGGAGCTGTTCAAGTAGGGCCGTCGCGACGCCGGGTCAGGCCCGGCGTGCATCCGGGGGGAACGCGAAGCCCCGGTCCTGGGACCGGGGCTTCGTGTGAGAGCGGCCTGCCTGGGCAGGGATCAGTTCAACACCACGTCGATCTTCCCCACGGGCGGGGCGTCCACCACCTTCAACGCCTTGCTGTAGCTGAGGATGGCGTGGATGGTGGATGGGCGGGGTCCGGGCTGGAGGGCCATTTCGACGGGTCTGCGGGTGCTACGACGTTTCTTGAGGGTAGAATGCGCCATGAAAGAGGATTTGGTTCCGGTAGGCGCTTCAAGAACGGGGCCTCCTGGGGGGATATTGCACCGGGCCTCCGGAAGCACGAACGCCGGCTTACGGGCCGGCGTTCCTGGGGCGGGATCCCTCGCGCGAAGGGATCAGGCCCGTTCAAGCTGCATCCGGTGCTGCTTGATGAGTTTCCGCATGTTGATGAGGGCGTAGCGCATCCGGCCTAGGGCCGTGTTGATGCTGACCTCGGTGTGCTCGGCGATCTCCTTGAAGCTCATGCCCAGGTAGGTGCGCATGATCACCACTTCGCGCTGCTCACCGGGCAGGTGCTCGATCAGCTTCCGCACGTCCTCGTCGATCTGCACGTTCACCATCCGGTCCTCCACGTTCTTGTCCGGCTGGGCCACGGTGGCGAACACGTCGTGCTCGTCGTTGCTGCGCACCAGCGGCATCTTCTTGTTCCGGCGGAAGTGGTCGATCACCAGGTTGTGCGCGATACGCATGACCCAGGGCAGGAACTTGCCCTCCTCGTTGTATTTGCCGGCCTTCAGGTGGTGCACCACCTTGATGAAGGCTTCCTGGAAGAGGTCTTCCGTGACCTCCCGGTCGCGCACCATCAGGTAGATGTGGGACCACACCTTCCGCTTGTGGCGGTGGAGCAGGACCTCGAACGCACGCTCCTCCCCCCCGGTGTACAGGTGGACGAGCTCAATATCCGTGAGCACCTTGGACAGCATGACCTTACCGTTTTGGCCCGAAGAGGGTTTGAAGGACTTCGGCGTAGAGGTCGTGCTATGCTGTCCGGTGGGGGTTAGGTGGTGGGTACTGGCTTCGGCTCGGCCGGGAGGTGAACAGAAGGCAGACGGACCCTGTTGGTTGAACGTTGCCTTTCCGGGGGTATTGTGCCGCCCGGCACAACTTCCTTGAAGGCTATCCAAATGTACGCGGATCCTCGGCCTCCCGCCCACCGCTGACTAAATTCGCGCCGCCTTTGCCTGCCCCCATCGACACGAAAACGCCCGCCACCGGCCGCCCCGCCCCGGTGAAGCCTTCTCCCGACGGTGCGGGAGCCGCCCTGCGCCGCGCCCTTACGGGTGCCATCGGCGTGCGCGGCGCCCGCGTGCACAACCTGAAGAACATCGACGTGGACATCCCGCGCGGCAAGCTGGTGGTGATCACCGGCCTGAGCGGCAGCGGGAAAAGCTCCCTGGCCTTCGACACCCTCTACGCCGAGGGCCAGCGCCGCTACGTGGTGAGCCTCAGCAGCTACGCCCGCCAGTTCATGGGGCGCCTGGAGAAGCCCGATGTGGACCGCATCACCGGCATCAGCCCCGCCATCGCCATCGAGCAGAAGGTGATGACGAGCAACCCGCGGAGCACCGTGGGCACCAGCACCGAGGTGTACGACCACCTGAAGCTGCTCTTCGCCCGCGTGGGCCGCACCTACAGCCCGGTGACCGGCCGCGAGGTGAAGCGCGACACCGTGGAGGACGTGGTGGCCGGCGCCAACAGTTTCCCCAAGGACGGCACCGTGCTGCTCCTCAGCCCCATCCACCTGCCCGCGGGGCGCACCCTGCGCGAGCACCTGGACGTGCTGCAGCAGCAGGGCTATGCCCGCGTGCACGACGGCACCGACGTGCAGCGCATCGACGACCTGCTGATCGCCAAGAAGCTGGCCGCCGGCCCCTGGCACCTGGTGCTGGACCGCATCACCGTGGACCCCGGCAACGAGGAGGTGGAGGGCCGCGTGGCCGACAGCGCCGAAACGGCCTTCTTCGAGGGCCAGGGCGAATGCGTGCTCCTGGGCGAGGACGGCAAGGGCAAGCCCAAGCGCCTCACCTTCAGCGACCGCTTCGAGCTGGACGGCATCACCTTCGAGGAGCCCACACCGAACCTCTTCAGCTTCAACGACCCCGTGGGCGCCTGCCCGCGCTGCGAGGGCTACGGCAACATCATCGGCATCGATGCCGACCTGGTGATCCCGGACAAGACGCTTTCCGTGTACGACGATGCGGTGGCCCCCTGGCGCGGCGAGAAGCTGAGCGAGGGGAAGGACGATTTCATCAAGGCCGCCGCCACGCACGACTTCCCCATCCACCGCCCCTACCGCGAACTGACCGAGGCCCAGCGCAAGCTGCTCTGGAACGGCGCCCGGGGCGTGCACGGCATCGATGCCTTCTTCCAGTACTGCGAGCAGAAGAGCTACAAGATCCAGTACCGCGTGCTGGCCAGCCGCTACCGCGGCAAGACCACCTGCACCCTCTGCCACGGCACCCGCCTGAAGCAGGAGGCCCGCTACGTGAAGGTGGCCGGCCGCGACATCACCGAGCTGGTGCACCTGCCCATCGCGGAGGCGCTGGCCTTCTTCCAGGGCATCGACCTGAACGCGCACGACCGCACCGTGGCCGAGCGCCTGCTGAAGGAGATCACCAACCGCCTGCGCTACCTCGCCGACGTGGGCGTGGGCTACCTCACCCTGGACCGCCGCAGCAACACCCTGAGCGGCGGCGAAACGCAGCGCATCGACCTGGCCACCTCCCTGGGCAGCAGCCTGGTGGGCAGCATGTACATCCTGGACGAGCCCAGCATCGGCCTGCACCCGCGCGATACCCACCGCCTGATCGACGTGCTGAAGCAGCTGCGCGACCTGGGCAATACGGTGATCGTGGTGGAGCACGACGAAGAGGTGATGCGCGCCGCCGACCACATCATCGACATGGGGCCCGAGGCGGGCTCGCACGGCGGCGAGGTGGTGTTCAGCGGCACCCACGCCGAGCTGATGGACAGCGACAGCCTGACGGCGCAATACCTCACCGGCCGCCTCCGCATCGCCCGCCCCGCCCGCCGCAAGGCCGTGCGCGACACCATCACGGTGAAGGGCGCCCGCGAGAACAACCTGAAGGACATCGACGTGGCCTTCCCGCTGAACATGCTCACGGTGGTCACCGGCGTAAGCGGCAGCGGCAAGACCACCCTGGTGAAGCGCATCCTCTACCCCGCCCTGCGCCGCGAGCTGGAGAACTTCAGCGAGCGCCCGGGCGAGTTCAAGGCCCTCACCGGCGACATCGGGCGCATCCAGGCCGTGGAGCTGGTGGACCAGAACCCCATCGGCCGCTCCTCGCGCAGCAACCCGGTGACCTATGTGAAGGCCTACGACGAGATCCGCCAGCTGTACAGCGAGCAGGAGGTGGCCCGCGTGCGCGGCTACAAGCCCTCGTTCTTCAGCTTCAATGTGGACGGCGGGCGCTGCGAGGTGTGCCAGGGTGAAGGCGAGGTGCACATCGAGATGCAGTTCATGGCCGACATCAGCCTGCGCTGCGAGGCCTGCCACGGCAAGCGCTTCAAGGAGGAGATCCTGGACGTGAAGTTCCAGGGGAAGGACGTGGCCGAGCTGCTGGACCTCACCGTGGACGATGCGCTGGCCTTCTTCCATGCGCACCTGGGCAAGCACAACGCCATCAAGCGCGTCATCGACAAGCTGCAGCCCCTGCAGGAGACCGGCCTGGGCTATGTGAAGCTGGGCCAGAGCAGCAGCACCCTCAGCGGCGGCGAGGCGCAGCGCATCAAGCTGGCCTCGTTCCTGACCAAGGGGCAGGAGGAGAAGCCCACGCTCTTCATCTTCGATGAGCCCACCACCGGCCTGCACTTCCACGACATCGCCAAGCTGCTGAAGGCGCTGAACGCGCTGATCGCGAACGGCCACAGCGTGCTGGTGATCGAGCACAACCAGGAGGTGATCGCCTCGGCCGACCACGTGATCGACCTGGGGCCCGAGGCCGGCGACGCCGGCGGCACGGTGGTGTTCACCGGCACGCCCGAAGAGCTGGTGGCCCAGAGCACCGGGCATACGGCGCAGTTCCTGAAGGCCGCGCTCTAGCGGCAGCGCGAGGCCGAAGCGCTCTTGACGCGCGCCGGGGCAACGCCCCCACGGCCCTCCCCTGTCTTCCCCCCGTGCGCCCGTTCGCTCTCCTGCTCGCGGCCTGCGGCCTCCTCCCCGCGCGGGCGCAGGAGCTGGTGCCCAATGGCGGCTTCGAGCAGTGGGATGCCTGTCCGGCCTTCATGGGCGAGCTGGACCACGCCACCGGCTGGGCGCCGCCCACCACGGGATCCACCGATTACTTCAATGCCTGCCAGGGGGCCCCCTTCACCGTGAGCGTGCCCACCAACCTGTTCGGCCACCAGCCCGCGCACGGCGGCACCGGCTACGCGGGCTTCATCGGCTTCAACGGCCCGGAGAACACCGCCCTTTCGGACATCCACGAATACGCCAGCCATCCGCTGGCCGCCCCCCTGGTGCCCGGGGAGGCCTATGCGGTCGAATTCTTCGTGAACCTCGCGGACATCTCGGCCTATGCGGTGAACGACATCGGCGCGCTGTTCAGCGTGCAGCCGCCGCACCGCGCCGACATGCTCACCATCACGGCCACGCCGCAGGTGGCCCACACGGCGCTGACCCTGCTGAGCGACACCAGCGGCTGGATGCGCATCCAAGGCTGCTTCACGGCGGACTCCGCCTATGCCTGCCTCACCATCGGCAACTTCCACACCGGCGCCACCACGGGCTATGCGCCCATGCCGCCCACCGGGTCCGGCGCCTGGTTCAGCTATTACTATGTGGACGATGTGCGCGTGCGGCACGTGCCCCGGCCCCTGCTCGGCCCGGACCTCCTCCTCTGCGAAGCCGCCACCCTGCACGTGCTGGACCCGGTTCCCGGCGCGGACTACCGGTGGTCC
This sequence comes from Bacteroidota bacterium, assembly GCA_018267055.1. Taxonomy (GTDB): domain Bacteria; phylum Bacteroidota; class Bacteroidia; order Flavobacteriales_F; family PHOS-HE28; genus PHOS-HE28. The sequence goes on along the minus strand of JAFDZF010000174.1, from coordinate 11,528 downwards.
ACGGGCGCCACGGGCCCCTCCATCCACGTGGATACCGCCGGCACCTACAGCGTGCAGCTGGTGGACGACATATGCCCGCTCACCGATACCCTGGTGGTGCGGGCCGGCACGCCGGTGGCCCTGGCCCTGCCCCCGGACACTACGGTGGACTTCTGCCGCACCCCCCGCCTATTGTTGCAGGCCCAGGTGCAGCCGCCCGCTGCCCAGGTGCAGTGGTCCACCGGCGACACCACCGCGGAACTGCTCGTGGACGCCGCCGGCACCTACACCCTGCAGGCCCACGCGCCGGAGCATTGCGCTGCGTCCGCCGCCATCACCGTTACCGATGCCTGCCGCACGCCGGTGTATGCGCCCGATGCCTTCACCCCCAACGGCGACGGCATCAACGATGTGTGGCGGCCGGTATGGCGCGCCAACCCGGGCGCGGCGATCGCGTGGAGCGTCTACGACCGCTGGGGCCGGGTGCTCCGCACAGGCGCGGAAGCGGCCGATGCGTGGGACGGCACCGTGGACGGCGCTCCCATGCCCCCAGGCCTTTACCCCTGGCGGGGGCGGGCCAGTGATCCGGCTGTGAGTGGGATGCGGGAGCTGAGCGGATATATTCTGCTGATGCGGTGAGGTCCGAACGCCCCTAACGTCATCGCGAAGCGCGAAGCGCCGAAGCGATCTTATCACCGATCGCTTCGCCCTCCGGGCTCGCGATGACGGTTGGACGGGCCGGCATTGCTCGTGCTAGCGTTGCCATGGGTACGGGGTTTGGAACGAACCGCCCAAACCGTGGACCGAGCCAGGGCTCTGCTTGGCCGAGCCGAATGAATGTGTAAGGCTGTGATCGAATCACCCCGGAGCCCGCTTCTAGCCGGAACTCCGAGGCACTCGGCCGGAGCCGAGTGCCGGTCAGGGGAAGAAGAAGTAGCCCTACGGGTTGAGCGTAATGAAATCCATATTGGAGAATGCCATCAATCGGTCCACAGTTGATTTCAAGTGTTCGGTAGCAAGCTGCCGATATTTCAAGCTGCCTGGATACTCGGTCCTTGCGTTCTCCATGGCCTGATGGATCTCCCACAATAATGCAACGGTGTTCAAGCGGGTAAGCTCTGTCTTGATGAACATGATCAGATCCGCCTTCCGGATCGTCCGTTGGGTAGGAGGCAGATCAAGTGTACCGATCTCATCATACAGCCGTTGTGCACGATCCGCGATGAGGATGACCTTCGCCACGGCCACGTAGATGACGGACATGTGTTTCCCTGCTTGGTTGAAGTCGCGGCCCACGATCACCGCTTGGTTGTCATATACATACCGATGAATGCTCGCAACCAATGAGGAAAATCCGGATACAGCAATACCAAATCCCTCAGACGCCAATGATCGGGCATCCTCTTTTAATTCCCGGATGCTCAATGTGATCATGTTCAGATTGGACTCTCGCTTGGCGTCCGCGACCTGTTCTTGCAAAAGGACCTTTTGTTGCTCGTGTGCTCGTGCAGAATCGGCCTGCGCCGCCACTGATTTAATCAGCTCCTCCCTCGAAAGCTCATACTCCTTCGCCTGGAACAAGAGTGTGATGATGAGAAGCACCGAAGAAATCCCACCGATCAAGGGGCCCAACACGCCCCCCCAAAAGGTTCCTGTGGCCGACGTCGCACCCAGGTCCAGACCGGACCAGCCAATGCTCTGGTGCTTTACCAATAGCCCTCCGAAGACAAGAACAATGGCAAGGGTGATGCTCAATAACACCCAGAACATGGGCCAAAGTATCGGCGCTACGCGATCCAACGTATGGTAGACCCTCATTAGTTTTTCATCGGTCGGGCGGTCCATGATGTAGTGATTTTGTGACGCACCGCCCCCCTCCACCATCGTCACCGATGCCTGCCGCACGCCGGTGGACGCGTCCGATGCCTTCCCCCCCAATGGCGATGGCATCAATGACCTGCGGCGAGGAAGAGCACTGAACAACGGGGGGAGGACGCTCGCATCAGGGATCGGGCACAGGAGTTCATACTATTGGGTATCCTATAACTGTCATCAAGTATGTGGACTGATCCTCGAGACGAAAAGATCCGACAACTTGAGAGCGAGCTCTGGAGTGCACGTCACACGATCTTGCACTTGCTACCCGAGCCTATCCTTGTTCAAGCCGATACCTACTATAGCCTAAAAACGCGGGAAGAGGCGCGGAAATGGGAAGAGGCCTTGGCCGGATCCGTGATCGAGCTCGCTTGGCCGCTCGCTGTGGAGACTCATTATTCAGGCCCGCGCGTGAATTGTCCCTTGTGCAAACGCAGCACATCCGGCCCATATGCTGAAGGCTTCAAACTGCCTGACGGCTTGCGAAGGCACCTGTTGGGCGAGGGTAACGCGCACCAATGTGACGTCCTGAATGCCGTATTCGAACTCGCTAAAGGAAGTTGGCTTCCGTTTGCGCGGAAGGCGGAGACGGAATATCAGGCCGAGCAGGGCGCTATCAAGGCTGCGAGACGAGAACGGGAGACCCTTTATCGCCTGGGGCCGCGCAGTGAGGCAGAACTATTGGATGACAAGTTGTGGTGGGGAAATGCGCCACGCACCGAAGAGTCACTTGCATGGGCCATCGCACGACTGCGGAACCTCGGGTTCGCTGAAACGCAGAATGGGAATGTCAAGGAGTTCACCAAAGCCTTTGATCTCGTGGTCATGTATGCCGACCCCAGGGAGACGGGCCGTATAACCTTCCATGTATTCCGAAAGGAACAGGTGGATAGGCCGCAGAGCCGAAAGCGCTGGGTCCCTGATCACCACACGTTCTACTTCCTTGATACTTGGAAGAATGACTTGAAGGGGAAATTGCATGAACGTGTCATGCAGTCACTGCAAACACTTGCCTCGACAAAGCATCGATGACTTCCTATCATTAGTGCCAGCGACCCAGCTATGGGCGTAGTGCGTGAAGTGAGTGGGGATATCCTGCCGATGCGGTGAAAGCGCTTCCGCGGGGCCCAAAGCGGAGACTATGCAGGAGAAGAACGACCCACTATGGGGCACTCGGCCGCAGCCGAGCGTCTGTGAGGATGATTGCACGAAGCAAAGAAGTACTATGCCGAATCAGGCCAGGTGAAGAAACCATAGGCTGGACCGGCTGCCAGTAGTCACCTGATCAACCTGAGGCCTGAGGCGGGCGAAGCCAGAGCACGGTGGTGTTCGTCGGCATGCCCGAAGAGCTGTAGCGAAGAGCACCGGGTATATAGCGCGGTTCTTTAAGGGAGCGCTGTAAGACCAGTTTCGCCAACTTGCAAGCGAAACTTTATTGAGACCGAAAGAGGACTCCTCTATTCTCAAGCACATGGCAACATTTCAAGTCTTCCGCGACAGAATAGGAGAATATCGATATCGATTGCTCGCAGACAACGGCGAGCCCATCTTGGCTAGTGAAGGATACACCACCAAGGCCTCATTGCTTAGGAGGATTGATAGTGTTAGACGCAATGCTCCATACGACACCTCCTATCGACGTCATCAAACTCACTCAGGATACTACTTCAGCATAGTCGCATCAAACGGCGAAATAATAGGAAGGAGCGGAGTATACTCAACAATTCACGCATGCGATAATGGAGTTGAAGCAGTTAAGAGAATCGCTCTCATGGCAAATGCAATCGACCTAGCCTAAGACCAGTATCGATGCCTAGCACCGCATATGGCACATTTCAGTCAATGCGAACTGACGCTCGTAGGCTCATTGCTGCGCATTATAACTTCATGAATTCGCAAGGAATCGAAGAAGCACAATTAGGATACCTCGTTCGCAGTGCAATGGTTATGCTCTGTGCCGCATGGGAACGATACAACGAAGACTTGTTGTTAGAGGTAATTCGCCTAGCACAAGATCAAACTGCTAGTGCAACCGATTTGCCCACTGCTGTAAAGAAGACGATAAGTCGAAGAATTAAGCAGGATAAGAATGATCTATCCCCTATACTTTTGGCAGATAATGGATGGAAGAATATGTGGCTTGCCTATGCCACAGAAAAAACCGAGGCATTGAATACTCCAAATCGAGAGAACTTGAATATGTTGTTCCATTCCTATTTCGGCATGGATGAATATTCCAGATTCTGGACTGATGAAGGATATGCGCAAATCAACCAATTCATTTCAGACCGTGGTGCAGTTGCTCACAATGGAAATCGAGCAAGAAATATCACCATCGATGAATTAAGGACTTATCAGGACATGATTGTGGGTTGCACTATTGAGATTGACAGTAAGATGGCAGAGGAGCTAGAAAGGCGATTTCCAGCCGTTGCTCCTGTCTGGGACCGAACATACCCCAGAGAAGAAGGACCACCGACGCCTGCAACTAGGGACGACACGGAACCGCCGGTCATAGCTTTTCCTCCCGCAGGCTCTTTCTCAGAGCACCCTCCGCCCTAGAGGACGAGAATCGCACTATCCGCTTGTCGATTGAGAATCTTCCTGACGTGCTAGCTCAATTTTCGATTATGGCATTTGAGTGCACAGTCAACTCTATGACGTCCGCCGTTAAACTTGATGTCACCTGAAGCCCACCCTGTCTTACAGCCCCTATCTCGGCTCCGACCAAGATCTAGTGCTTCTCAGATTCCGTCAATAAGCGACATTGATCACGCACGAAAGTCCATTCATCGATATACTGATTGACCCGATGCGCACCGGGATAGTCGATCATGAAGTGCACCCTGTTCCTATCACGCTGGATTCGCTTCAATAGGTGCACGAACTGCTCATCCATATTGAACAGGGTGGTCAGCGGTTCCATCAGCAAATGCTTCGCTTCTATGGTTTTCCACTCATTCCTTAGCCCCTCCAAAACCGGATGATGGGTATAGACATCCGTCATGAAGTCTCGGACGAGCAGAAAATCATCAATAGGAACGGGGCGGCCCTCTGCTTGCATCTTAGCAAAGTGGCGAGTGTCTTCCGCTTCCCGGATATAGTGCACCATATATCCTCTCTCCAGCATCATGGCTTTAAGTGAATTCTCGACGGCTGCAATGATGCGGATCTGGTCCATCGGTTTTTCATAATACTCGGCCGTCCAATAGACTTCACACTTATCCTCCGGTCTGTCCGACCGCTTCTGTCGCAGGTATTCTTCGAAGTGAGCGAACATGTAAGTGGTATCGACCAAGTATCGGGCTCTTGCTCGAAGGACATCGATAACCCGTTCGCGATAATGGACGGACCAATAGCAACTGGTAGCCGGGGCCGGCGATAGGCCGCCCCAAGAACTGCGTTGATCCGCCGTGAGTATGCGTTTGCCAATACTCACTGCCATGCCCTTACGATCCATAACGCCCTCCTATCTATGTCTTGGACTTTGAGCCTTTCGCCTTAGCCTTTGAACCCGCAGCCTTTGCCTTCGGCAACTTGAGGCCTTTCACCTTCGCCACCGAAAGCCCAGTGACCTCGGCGATGACGCCGACCTCGATGCCTTTCGCCTTCATGGCCAAGGCTATCGCATTCGCCTTTTTAGCCTCACCAGCCTCAAGCCCCCTTGCCTCCCCCCGAGCCTCACTGGTCCGGATGTCCTTCAGCAGCCGCGAACGCTCCTGGTAGGGCAGCACATGCTTGCGGCTCTCCTGCAACTGTTCCAGCAGGCCGCCATCGGCAAAGCTGAAGTAGGCCGTTTCGGAGATGATGAGGTGATCCAGCACGGGCACGTTGACGAACACGCCCACCTGGATGAGGTAGTCCGTAAGGTCCTTGTCCTCCTCGCTGGGCACCAGCTTGCCGCTGGGGTGGTTGTGCACCAGCACGATGCGCACGGCGCGCTTTTGCAGGGCCAGGCTGTACACGTCCATGGGCTCCACGCCCACGCGGCGGATGCTGCCCAGGCCGATGAGCTCCACGAAGAGCAACGTATGGTCATTGGCCAGGCCCATGATCCAGAAGTGCTCGCGGTTGCGATCGATCTTCTGCTCGCGCCGGAAGATGGCCTGCATCACGGTATACAGGTCGGTGCTGTTGAGGATGCGGGTGCGCTGTTGCTTGGTCAAGCGGATGGTCATGGCACGGGGGGATAGGGCGGATCGCTGGTCCGACGGCCCTGCCTGCCGGCTGGCAGGTTTTCCGTCGCATGCGATACGGCCAAATATGGTTCCCGCGATCGGCCGGCGCAAGATCGAACTATGAACAAAACACCGTTCGTTCGATCAACGGAAATTACCGGGAAGGCGGTACGCGCCGGGCCGCGGCACGCGCCTACATTCATGCACCACTTACACCGCGCGGCCGCCTGCTCCTCCCGCGTACGAGCACAAGGCACCCCCATGGTAGGCACGCGCATCCGCACCATCCGCACCCTGCGCGGATACAAGCAGCACTATGTGGCCCGCGAAGTGGGCATTGCCCAAAGCACCCTGAGCCGCATTGAGGAAGGGCTGCGCGAACCCAGCTACACCACCGTGGTGCGCCTGCTGCGCGTGCTGCACTGCACCCACGAGCACCTGACCCACCCCTACCGCACGCAGGCGGAGCTGGTGCAGCAGGTGCTGCGTGATTTTCCGGCGTAGTGTGAGGGGAAAAGGCAGGTGGCAAGCGGCGGTCGGCAGGGGCAGGTGGCAGGGGCAATTGGCAGGGGCAGGTGGCAAGGGCCAAGCGGCGGGCTGTGCGTGGGTTTGCTCCTCTCCTTTCGGGTGGCATCGGGCTTTCGGTAGGGCTGCTGGTCGGCGTGGTCCGGGTGCATCAGGCTATCGGTATGGGTTGCATCGGGCCTTGGGATGGGTGGAGGATGGACATTGTCCGGGTGCATCAGGCCTCTGGTATGGGCGGCATGGGGCCTTGGGATGGGTGGAGGATGGGCATCATCCGGGTGCGTCAGGCCTCTGGTATGGGCGGCATAGGGCCTTGGGATGGGTGGAGGATGGGCGTCATCCGGGTGCATCAGGCTTCGGGTATGGGCGGCATGGGGCCTTGGGATGGGTGGAGGATGGGCATCGTCCGGGTGCATCAGGCTTCGGGTATGGGCGGCATGGGGCCTTGGGATGGGTGCATGATGGACATCGTCCGGGTGCATCAGGCCTCTGGTATGGGCGGCATGGGGTCATAGGATGGGTGGAGGATGGGCATCATCCGGGTGCATCAGGCTTCGGGTACGGGCGGCATGGAGCACGTGGACGGGCATACCACCGGCCGCGCCAGGCCGCATGCCGCCCGGCATGGATCATTCCATGCGGCATGGCGCTGCACCATACTTCGCTGTAGGCGCCGGTCCGCGAACACCGGACGCTATGCCGCCCGGCATGGGCGCGCCTGCCCCGCAACCGCCCCGGCCAGGCCCGCCGTTGCAGCGGCCATAACCACTTAACCCCCGGCTGGGCGCCCGGACCAACAAACGCCCGAACACCATGAAAGCGAACATCAAGCTTTCGCTCTCGAAGCTCCGTCCGGTGGTCGTGTTGGCGCTGATGCGCAATACAGTGGCCAAGATGACGGGCAATGCCGACTTCACCACCCCGCTGGTGCCGTTGGCCGACATGACCACGCTGGCGGACGATCTGGAGCAGGCCATCGAGGCGGCCACCAACGGGAGCCGCACCAGCAAACTGGCCCGCAACAAGGTGCTGGGCGGCTGCAAGGTGGCCCTGCACGCGCAGGCCGACTACGTGCGGAGCGTGTGCAACGGCGATGCGGCCAAGCTGGCCGGCAGCGGCTTCGAGCTGGCGAAGCAGCCCACGCCCATCGGCATACCCGGCACGGCCCAGAAGATGGAGGCCCGCATCACCGGCCTGCAGGGCCAGCTGGAGCTGCGCTGGCACAGGGTGTACGGCGCCCGCGGCTACCAGGTGTGGATGACCGACCAGGACCCGGCCATGGGCAAGAACTGGCAGGCCGTGGGCTACACCACCCGCGCCACCCACCTGGTAACGGAGCTGGAGCCCTACAAGGCCTACTGGTTCTGCGTCAGCGCCATCGGCACCGCCGGCGAAGGCGCCCAGTGCGACCCGGCCCTGGGCCGCGCGGCGTAAGCGCACCACCGCCCCTCTTGCGAAAAGCCCCGGTGACCACCGGGGCTTTTTCGTGCCCGCCCGCGAACGGCTCCGGATCGCTCAGGCATGCACCCTACCTGGCGCAAGCGGAAGGCCCCACCGTTACAAGACCGAAGCGTGGACCGGGACCCGTTGCGGCCCGTCACCCGATGCTCACTGGTACAGCAGCACGGCTATGAACAGCAGCACCAAACAGGCAACGCCTACAAAGGAGGCATGCTCCGGCTTGGCCGGTCGAGGAAAGTCCGGCGTGACCCCAGCTGCGATCATGCGGTCGTAGAGGTCCGGATGGGAGGCACGCTTGCCCGCGTTAACGGCAGGCACAAGGTCGGCCTCGTAGATCTTGCACAAAGCCCTGGCATATGCCCCTGCATCCTGCTCGCTTGCCGTTGCGGCCCTGTCCGCCCGTTCCTCCATCCGCTTACTGTAGTGCTGCCATGCACGATGCGCCAGGAAATAAACGAGCAGCAGGAGGATGGCACTTGGAGGCCCGGACCACTGCACCATCGGCGGAATGAAAATGAGCATGGAGGGAAGGGACCAGGCCAGGATCCGTCCCGCCAGCATCGCCCGGGATTCGGACAAATGGGCCATCTCATGTGCAACAACGGCCCCGACCTCCTCATCCGTGCAAATGGCCAACAAGCCCGTGGTGAAGATCAGTTCGTGCTGGAGCGGCAATGCCCATGCCTGCGCCACATCGCTCTGCTGCTCGCTGGTGCTGGGGACCGGCTGCTGCATACCCAGGGCAGTGGCTGTGACAAGGGAGCGAAGCCGCTCTCCTGCCGGCCGTAACAGGCCCACCCACCGCAACACCCGATAGTGGATACCGGCCAGGAACAAGTATCGGACGGTGAAGTGGACCACGACCACGCATGCCATCCTGGGCCCGAATTGCGTCGGCATGAGCAGTATCGCCAAGACCAGGTTCACCGCCAGGATGAAGATCGGGAGGTGGGCGGCCAGCGCTTGCCGTACCCAATGCCCCCACTGAAGGCCGGGCCTCACCGTGCGCTCGATGGAAAAGGTGCCCAGCATGGCCCCGAAGAAAACGGCGATACCACAGACCACGCGCTGGAGCGGGTGGTGGAGGAAAGGGATACCGATACCGATGATGAAAGGCAGCCCATAGAGCATGAACGCGGCACCGGTACGGACCGGCCAAAGCGACCGGGCGCGGTCGCTCCAGTGCACACCCCGGGCCTTCCGTACCGGAGCCAATGCGACCAGGTTGCGTGCGGCCATCACCAGCCAACCGACGACACCGGCCAGGAGCGATATCCCAAGGGTCACGATGCAGAGATAGGCACTGCCGACCGATCACGCCTCCCGGTGATCTTCCTTGCTGGCACGAGCATCTGGCCACATGCGCCCTTGGCGGATGCGGCGACCGGCCCGGAACAATGGCGGGGCTGCGGCACGTCCATACCGACGGAACCGCGATCTTGGCGTTCACCCGCAAGGAGACACGCCCACCACCATGACCGACCACCCGAAGGACATCTACACGGAACCCGTTCCGGACGTGCACACGCTGGCCAACCTGGGTCCGCTGGCCGGCCTGGCCGGGATCTGGACCAGCGCGCAAGGGCTGGACATCCACCCCGTGGTCACCGGCACGGAAAGCAACCGGTACGTGGAGCGCATCGAACTGCAGCCGATCGACGCGCAGACCAATGGGCCGCAGCTGTTCTATGGCCTGCGCTACCACACCCGCATCGTGAAGCCGGGCGAGGTGGAGGCCTTCCACGACCAGGTGGGCTACTGGCTTTGGGAGCCGGCCACCGGCACGGTGATCCAGACGCTGGCGATACCGCGCGGGCAGACCGCGCTGGCCATGGGCCGCGCGGCCGCCGATGCCCGAACGTTCCACCTGGAAGCCGTGCGCGGCTCCACCGTCAATGGGATCAGCTCCAACCCCTTCCTGGAGCAGGCCTTCCGGACGGAGCGCTACACGATCGACGTGACCATCCACGATGACCGGACCTGGTCCTACGAGCAGCGGACGATCCTCCACATACCGGACCGGCCGGAACCGTTCCTGCACACCGACCACAACACGCTTACGCGGATCGGCGCCCCCACGCCGAACCCCACGGCGCAAGCGGCCCAACAGGCGGCCGCCAACGGACAGCCCCACCCCTGAGCGGGGATCGATGGATCGCTGCCGGAACTGCGGCTCGTACCGCTCGCAAGCACCCACCCCGCCTCATCTCCGCCATGGACAAGCAGCACATCATCGGCGCACGCATCACCCGCGTGCGGTACAGCGAGGTGAACGATCCGCAGGGCCCCGCCCACTTCGACGGGTTCGACACGGTGGATGCCGGCGTCCACCTCCTGATGGACAATGGCTATGCCTGGAACTTCCGCTGGACGGACAATGAGTTCTTCGAGATGGACGAAGGGCTGTACGAGCGGCCCGAGTTCCTGGAACAGGAAAGGGTGACCGTTCGGGACGCATCGGACCGATGGGCCCCTTACCTGCCCCATCGTGTGAGCGCGCTGGAGCTGACCCACCTGGATGAGGAGGCGGGCATCGTGGAACGCTGCACCCTGGTGTTCGACAATGGTGCACGGGTGACCTTCCTGGTGGCCGAGGAAATGGGGCCGGGCGATATCCTGCCCAACAGCCTGGCCTACGACCTGGGTGGGCACCTGTATGTCTTCCATGACGCGCGACTGCTGCGCACCTTGGAGGCGCGTGACCGCGCCTGATCCGGGGCCGGGCGCATCCATGCCGGCCGGGACCCGGACAAGATCTAGCGGAACTGCAGCTCGTACAGCTTGCGGTAGGCGCCGTCGGTGGCGAGCAGCTCCTGGTGCGAGCCCTGCTCGATGATGCCGCCCTCGCCGATGACCAGGATACGGTCGGCGTTCTGCACCGTACTGAGGCGGTGCGCGATCACGATGCTGGAGCGCCCCTTGGTGATGCGCTCGGTGGCCTCCTGGATCAGCTGCTCGCTCATGCTGTCCACGCTGCTGGTGGCCTCGTCCAGCACCAGGATCTTCGGCTTGTTCACGTAGGCGCGGATGAAGGCGAGCAGCTGCCGCTGGCCCACGCTGAGCACGCTGCCGCGCTCGCGCACGTCGGTATCGTAGCCGTTGGGCAGCCGCATGATGAAGTCGTGCGCGCCCACGGCCTTCGCCGCCTCCACCACCTCCTCGCGGGTGATGGTGTCGTCGTTCAGCGTGATGTTGTTGTGCACCGTGTCGCTGAACAGGAACACGTCCTGCAGCACCACCGACACGCTCTTGCGCAGCTCGTCCAGCCGGTACTGCCGGATGTCGTGCCCATCGATGAGCACCTCCCCTTTCTGGTACTCGTACGCACGGCTCAGCACGTTCACGATGCTGCTCTTGCCGCTACCGGTGGCGCCCACCAGGGCGATCATCTCGCCGCTGCGGGCGGTGAAGGAGATGTCCTTCAGCACGAAGTGCTCATCGTCGTAGGCGAACCAGAGGTGCTTGAAATCGATGTCGCCCCGCATGTCGGCGGTGCCGCGCTGCCCGCCC
>JAFDZF010000173.1 GCA_018267055.1 Bacteroidota bacterium | reverse complement strand
TCGAGCAGGGCGAGCACCACCTGCCGCGTATGCTCGTTGCTCGGCTCGAAGGCGCCGGAGCCGGCCTTGTCCTCCCAGTGCGTGAGCAGCTGCCGCAGGCCCGCATGCTCCGGCCGCCCGCCGTCCACCTGCTCCTTCAGGAACACCACGGCATGCTCGCGCAGGCCTTGCCGGATGCGCTGGTGCGCGTCGTGGTCGGGCGTGCTTCCCGGCGTATCGAACAGCCGGGTCCGGCGGATGAAGACCGGCAGGGTGAGCCCCTGCACCACCAGCGTGAGCAGGATGACCACGAAGGTGATGAACAGGATGAGGGGGCGGTGCGGGAAGGCGGTGCCATCGGCCAGGGTGACGGGGATGGCCAGCGCCGCCGCCAGCGACACCACGCCCCGCATGCCCGTCCAGCCCAGCAGCAGCGGCATCAGCCACCGCGAGCGCGGCGACCGGCCGCGCGGCGCCACGCTGGGGCGGAAGATCAATGTGGCCAGCAGGGCGGCGTACGAACTGATGATCCGCGCCCCGATGAGCACGCCGGTCACCAGCACGCCATAGCCGATGGCGGTGGGCACCGGGATGCCGTGCGCATGCAGGCCCTCCACGATCTCGGGCAGCTCCAGGCCGATGATGAGGAACACCAGGCCGTTGAGGATGAAGACGAAGCTCTCCCACACGCTGGAGCCGCGGATCCGGCTGGCGCTGTTCAGGAAGAGCAGCCGCCGGTTCGCCATGAAGAGGCCGCCGCTGACCACCGCCAGCACGCCCGAGCTGTGCAGCTGCTCCGCCGCCCAGTACATGAAGTAGGGCTCGATGAGCGTGAGCGCGATGTCCGACGGCGCATCGGTGGGCAGGTGCTTGTGCAGCTGCACGAAGGCCCAGCCCAGCAACAGCCCGATGCCGATGCCGCCGCTCACCATCCAGCCGAAGTCGAGCGCCGCTTCGTGCCAGATGAACTGCCCCGTGCCCACGGTGATCAGAGCGAACCGGAAGATGATGAGCGAGGAGGCGTCGTTCAGCAGGCTTTCCCCTTCCAGGATGGCCGCCGTGGACTTGGGGATGCGGACGAAGCGCGTGATGGCCCCGGTGCTCACCGCATCGGGCGGCGAAACGATACCGCCCAGCAGGAAGCCCAGCGCCAGCGTGAACCCCGGGATGGCATGGCTGGTGATCACGGCCACCGACAAGGCCGTGAAGAAGACCACCAGGAAGGCGAAGCTGCCGATGATGCGCCACCACTTCCGCATCTCCTTGAACGAGATGGACCACGCGGCCTCGAACAGCAGCGGCGGCAGGAAGAGGAAGAAGATCAGTTCGGGATCCACCCGCACGCGCGGCAGCCCGGGCACGAAGCTCACCGCCAGCCCCGCCAGCACCAGCAGGATGGGGTAGGCCACCCGCAGCTTGTTGGCCAGCAGCTGCAGCAGCACGATGGCCGCCACCATGGCCAGGAGGAAGGGAAGGAGGGTATGCATGCGGAGTGCGCGTGTGCCGAATGTATCAAGCGCCGTGGCTCGGCCGCGCTCGGCGGCGATGGCCCGGCGGGAAAGAACAACCACTTGTCCCCGGCCGCGTCTTGGCCATACAGGATCCGATCATGTCCCCTCGCCATTCCCTGATCGCGGCTTTCTGCGCGCTTCTCGGCCCGCCCGCCCATGCCCTCATCCCGATGCCGGATGCCGCCCTGCGCGCTTGGGCCCAGTCGAGCTATCCGGGCTGCATCGTCGGTGCTCAGATCGATGAGGCCCATCCGGGGGTGCAGGGCGCGTCCACGATCGATATCAGCTCCTGGCCCACGCCGATCACGGACCTCACGGGGCTTGGCGTTTTCGTGAACGCCACCCATATGAACGTGAGCAACCACCCCATCGCCGTATGGAGCGGACCGGCGGTGCCGTTCGAGCTCATCGCCGGCAACTGCGGCCTTTCGGGGACCTTCATCGTGCCGTTCCGGGCGACCTCGGTTCGCTTGAGCTACAACCACATCACCAGGCTCGACATGGGCCAGACCGAAGCGCTTGCCCGGGTGGTGGCGCACCACAACCAGCTCACCCAGCTCATCTGGGGAAGTGGGTCCGTGCTTGAACTGGACCTCAGCTACAATCAATTGAGCTCCCTGGGCGCGAACGCGCCCCTGCTCCATGCCAGCGTGGACATCAGCCACAACAACTTCACGGCCCTGCCGTCACTAGGCTTCCAGCCCGGTTCGATCAATGCCAGCTGGAACCAGATCGGCAGCTTCGGCAATGTCCTCTGCCCGATCGTGGACCTCAGCCACAACAACATCCAGCAGGTGCCGGCGAACGGCTTTGCGCAGGCCACCTACCTGGACCTGAGCTACAACCCCTTGTCGCAAGGCCTGCTGGGTACGGCCTATTCGTTGCAGACCCTTCGCGTGAACAACACGCAGCTCACCTGCCTGCCCTACCTGCACAATGCACTGGTGGACCTGTATTGCGCCGACAGTCCGATCCAGTGCCTGCCGAACATCCCGGCCGGTCTGCAGCTCAGCCAGGCCGCCCTGGGTTTCGCGCCCACGGTCTGTGCAAGCAGCAGCCCTTGCTATCTCGCTCCACCTACCATCGCCTTGCGCGTGGCCTTGCAGGGGCCGTACGACGCGGCTGCCGGACTGATGCACGACCACCTGCGGGTGCAAGGGCTGATCCCCGCGACCGATCCGTATCCGGCGCTTGGCTTCACCTATGCCGGTGCGGGCTGGCCGGACGTGTTCGATCCGGCCGTGCTCGCGGTGACCGGCCCTGATGCCATCGTGGACTGGGTGGTGGTGGACCTGTACGTGAACAACGGGATCGTCAACCCCGGTGACGCCGTGCATTACAGCCGCCCGGCCTTGTTGCAGCGCGATGGCGATGTGGTGGGCCTGGACGGGTCCTGGCCGCTGGCGCTGAAGACGCCCCGCGGTTCCTACCGCACCGCCGTGCGCCACCGGAACCACCTGGGGGCGATCACCCGGTTCGGCGAGTGGTTCAACGGCACCGCGGTGAGCATCGACCTGACCCGCTACAGCGCCACCGCCTGCTTCGCGGGGGCCATGCACGGCGACAGCCTCATCGCCAACAATCGCCAGCTCTGGTCCGGCGATGTGTCGTTCAACCATCAGTTGAAGTACACGGGCGCCGGCAACGACCGTGACCCCATCCTGCAGGCCATCGGCGGAACGGTGCCCACCAACGTCGTGAACGCGGTCTACCACCGTGCCGACGTGAACATGGACGGCCGGATCAAGTACACGGGTGCCGCGAACGACCGCGATCCCATCCTGATGAACATCGGCGGCGTGGTCCCGACCGCCGTTCGTAACCAGGTGGGGTTCCCGTAGCGTGGTGCGCGGGGCCTTCCTCCAGGTGTGCCCTCTATGGGGAAGGGCCCTATGCCACGGGCCGTTCCTTCGCCGGCGGGCGGCGGAACGGGCCCGTCCGATCCGGATGAGGACCGGAATGTCGTATTTCTTCAAACGGGGGCATGCCCACCCTGTCCATCTTTGGCGGGAAAGGTCCCATCCGACCGGCGATCCTCCTCCCATCCCTTCGGCCCAGGCCCAGCTCCGGACAGTCATGCACGCGACCGCACTTTCCACCGGCGACCACGTGATGAGCTATCGCGAGCACGCCCCTTCCGAGGCGCTCAAGGAAGTGGTGGACCGCTTCTGGTCCTTCCGGTCCTCCGGCCCCGAGGCGGACATCCCCGTCCAGCAGTGCATTCCGCTGGGGGTGTCGGAGCTGATCGTGAACCTGAGGGGGGATGCACGGGCCTTCGTCAATGGGCGGTGGGAACGGATGCCGGGCATGCGGGTGGTGGGCGTGCAGCGCGAACCCTTGTCGTGGACCGCGAGCGGCAACTGCCTGATGATCGGGGTGCGCTTATTGCCGGAGGCCGCCATCGGTCTGTTCGGCGCCCCGCTGAAGGTGATCGACCCCATGTTCATGGAGGCCAGAGCGCTGGGCGCAGGCTTGTGCGACGGCCTGGAGCCCCTGCTCGAAGCGCGGGATGAAGCCGAGGCGCTGGCGCGGATGGAGGGCTTCCTGCTCCGCCACATGGCCCGGACCGGCCGGGCGACCTCGCGGTTCGTCGCCGCCATGCGGCAGTTGCGTGGCGGCGGGCTGGGCTTCGATCACCGGTCGCTGGGTGACAAGCTGTTCGTGTGCGACCGGCAGGCCCAGCGGCTCTTCAAGGAACACCTGGGACTGAGCCCGGTGACCTACCACCGCATCGTCCGCTTTCGCCGGGCATACGACCATGCCACGGAGCAGACCGTGCAGCGGTGGAGCGACCTCGCCTCCGATCTGGGTTATGCGGACCAGGCCCACTTCAACCGCGATTTCAAGACCTTCTCCGGTGTGACGCCCGGACGCCTGCAGGAAGGACGGGTGCCGTTCTACCTGTTGCGGGGACGGCCCACCGATCTGCGGCCAGTCATCGCCTTCCGGTGATCGACGCCCCGGTGGCGGCACGGCCGGCCCGTTGGTGGACCGTGCACGAAGTCGCATTTCGACAAGGATCCGTCGCATTTCGACAAGGACCACGGCCCCTGCCCATGCCTATTTCGCGCCGTGGCAATGAACGGACGCAAGCGGCATGGACGCCAATGATTACGACCAAGCGGTAACAGCGCACCGGGATGCCTTGTGCCGCTATGCGGGCCGGCAGCTGCGTGATCGTGAGAAGGCGAGGGACATCGTGCAGGACTGCTACCTGCGCTTATGGGTGCATCGGCACCGTGTGGAAGCGGCGAAGGTCCGGCCCTTCCTTTTCATCACTGCGCACAACCTGATCGTGGACCGCTCACGCCGGCACAAGTACGTGACCCGGTACGACGACGGCCACGAGAACATCCTCATCACCCACCAACCGAAGGCCGGCGTGGCGGAGGTGATCGATCGCGCGCTGGACACGCTCACGCCCACGCAGCGTTCGCTGGTGCTGCTGCGCGATCTGGAAGGGTACAGCTACCAGGACATCGCCGCCATCACGGGGCTGGGCCTGACGAAGGTGAAGGTGTACCTGTTCCGCGCTCGACGGGCGATGCGCGCATACATCGGGGAACCGGCGCTGGTGGCATGAGCAGGGCAGGGGCGAGGGCGAACGGGAGCAGGCGGATGGAACCTGCCGCAACGCCGCATGCGCTGTCCATTCCCGTTCCCGCCTTCCCGCACGCACCGGACCACCATCGCCCCACCGCATGAGCCTCCTGCGCACCTGCCTCCTGGCCTGTTCCACCGCCCTGTCGATCGGCGTGGCGCCCTTCGCCGCCCGGGCCCAGGACAGCACGTACGCGATCACGCCGCGCCTGCTGCTCGACCTCCCGCTCATCGATGCGCCCTACGTGTGGCACGCGGCCGTGATGGCGGCCAACAAGCGGCTCGGCATCACGGACGGGACCAGCGCCACGCCCGCTGCGGCGGACCTTCTGCGCGGCTATGAAAGCCCCTCGATGCAACAGGCACTGGCCGTGACGAAGGACCTGCACGCCATGGATCATTACCTCACCAACAAGCTGTGGAACGGCTGGCTCGCGCCCACCAGCCGGAAGCGCCGCCTGCTGAACCGGGTGGCGGCGAACGTGCAGGCCGGCATCGTGGACTATGTGCTGGCCTACCAGCTGATGGTCTTCGGTCCCGCGTGGATGCACGAGGAGTTCCACCGCTCGGGCACCACGTTGCGCGGCATCCCCACCTTCAACGAGACCTATTACCGCTTCGGCGGCGGCATACCGAGCGCATCGGTATCGCACGTGTCCGATGCCGACATGGCCCGCTTCAAGCAGGAAGACCCGGCCGGGCTGGTGCGCAGCTTCGCCGCGGGCATCGAGGCGCAGTACGCGCTGCTGCGCGCGATGCAGCAGGACGACCTCTTCGAGCGCACGCACGCCCCCAACGTGGCGATGAACATCCTGCTCACCAAGCAGGCCGTGGGTTATGTGCCCCAGTTCCGCGCGGCCGACTATGACCGCAGCATCGATACGATGAACCTCCATGGCGCGGAAGTGGCCGAGCGCGATTACGTGGGCTGGGACTTCACCGCTTGGGTGTACGACCTGCACCGCCCGGACGAACCCTACGCGGCCCGTGGTGGACACCCGTACGGCGAGGGCGTCGACCGGGCGATCAAACGCGCGCGCCTCACCCCGGAGGAGGATGCCTACCTGGTGCGCATGGGCGATCTGCAGTACCTCAACTTCCTTGCGCCGGACATGATCGGCGTGCACGGCTTCCGCATCGGTGCGCGCACGCGCTTCAACTTCGCCGTGCGCCACATCCTCACGTCGTTCGGCTACGACCTGGGCGGCGACCTGCTGCTGGACCACCGGGGGCGGCACTGGCTGCTGGGCATCCACACCTACCACAACCACGCGCGCAGCTTCGGTGGGATCGAACTGATGCGCAAAGGCCTGCGTGTGCACCGGGCCGAAGTGGACCTGCGCGGCATGCTGTGGGTGCAGCCCGCGCACGGCGGCTTCCATGACAGCGCCGGCCGCATCGGCGGGCTGGCCACGGCACGCGCGGGCTTCCCGCTGGGCAGGGCGCTGAAGGCGTATGCCGAGGCCGAAGGCAAGACCGACGGCTGGGTGATGGCGAACCCCTACCTCAAGAGCAACCTCAGCATCCGCGGAGGGCTCGCGCTGGATATCCGCTGATGGGGCAACGGCAGTGGCCGGCCCGCCACTGTTCGGAGGCCAGGTGGGGTTCCCGTAGCTCGGTGTACGGGTTCACGCCTCGCGCTTCACCCACGCCTGCATCATCCGCAGCTGACCATAGCTGAAGCGCTCACCGAAGTTCGCCCGGGCATCGTTCAAGCCCTTGTCCGGATTTTCCCGCATCCAGCCGCCCAGGATGTCCCGGGTGTCGGCGGGCATCAGCTCATCGATGTTCAGCACATCCTCGGCGATGCCGCGCGCGGCGTGGCCCTCGATGGTGCTCAGCGACATGGACCGCTCCGTGGCGATGTCCTGCAGGCTTTTGCCCTGCTTGATCAGCGCGTAGGTCCGCAGGTAGGTTTCGCCTTTCAAGGGCCGGGCGGGGGAGTCGTCCGTGCCGTCCGATGGGGCGTCGGGATCCGCGCGGCGCTTGCGCTTCTTGCCGGTCCTGCTCTTGGGCCGGTGCTCCTCGGCCCACGCGCGGGCCTCGCCCACCATCGCCGCCCGCTTCGCCGCCAGCCCGTCCTCCAGGTCCTTGCGCCGCTCCACCGGCCGGCCGCCCAGAATGCAGGCGGTGACATGCCCCACCTTGGCCATGGTGGCGATCTTCTTCATCAGCATGCCGTCGATCTCCTTCAGCGCATTGGCATACTCCTTCGTGCGGCTCAGCGTCTCCACCTGCGCGAGGTGCTGGAAGAGGGCCTGCATGCGCTGCTGCAACAGCTCGCCGTAGTAGCTGCCGCCCTTCTCGATGCGCGCCAGCAATCCATCGTGCTTGTCCTCCGCCAGCAGGCGCATCAGCTGGCCTTGGAACTTGCGCGTGTTGTCCACCTCGGCGCGCAAGGTGTCGCGCAGCAGCTGCAGCGCGGTCTTCATGCTGTCGTCTTCGAACTGCGCGGTCTCGGGATGGTCCCGCTGCGTCCACTCCACCTTGCGCTGGAGGTCGCCGAGATCGAAGGTGCCGGTAAGCAGGTGTTGCAGGTACTCGCGCTGCTTCGCCTTCAGCTGCTGGGGCAGGGGCTCCTGCTCGGTGCCGCGCCGGGTGAAGGCCACCACGTCCTGATCGCTGCTCACTACACCGGGGTCGATCCGCGTGCGGAGGATGAGCCCGTCGAGCGAACGCAGCCGCGAAAGCGCCACGTAGACCTGTCCGGGCGCGAAGGCCTGCCCCACGTCGATGATGGCCTTGCTGAAGGTGAGGCCCTGGCTCTTGTGCACGGTGATGGCCCAGGCCAGCTTGATGGGGTATTGCTCGAACGTGCCCAGCACTTCCTCCTGCTGCTCCTTCGTGGCCGGGTCCACCACATAGCGCTTGTTCTCCCACACCTCGCGCTTCAGCAGGTAGGTGGCCGCCGAGAGCGTGTCGCCCGCCCCTTCGTACATGCGCACGGTGACGCCGCCGGGCCCGATGTCCTCCACCCGCGCCAGCTTGCCGTTGAAGTAGGCCTTCTCCAGGTCGTTCTTCACGAACATCACCTGCGCGCCCACCTTCAGCTCGATGCGCTCCGGCACGGGATGGATGTTCGGGGGGAAATCGCCTTCGATCTCCGCATCGTAGGTGCGCGCGGTACCGGGCAGCTGCGCCAGCGCGCGCTGGTTCAGCTCATCCGCCTTGTGGTTGTGCGTGGTCAGCGTGATCACGCCCTCGCTCTCTTCCGGCGTGATGGTGGCGCGGTAGTGGCGGTCCAGCTCCTCCACGTCGGCGGGCGCGACCGTGTTGTTGCGCAGGTTGTTGAGGATGCGGATGAAGCGATCGTCCTGCTGGCGGAAGATCCGGTCCAGCTCGATGTGCGCATAGCCGTGCTCCCGCATGACGCGGCTCTCGAAGAAGTGCGGGCTCTTGTACCAGCGCTGCAGCACCTGCCGCTCCTCGTCCTTCACCACGGGCGGCAGCTGGTAGAGGTCGCCGATCAGCAGCACCTGGGCGCCGCCGAAGCTCCGGTAGCGGTCCTGGCGCACGGCGCGCATGCGAAAGTCGATGGCGTCGAGCACGTCGGCGCGGAGCATGCTCACCTCGTCGATGACCAGCAGGTCCACCTCGCGCAGCACGTTGCGGCGGACGGCGTTCAGCGGATGGCGGCGCGTAAGCGTGTCCTGATCGTGGAACTGGCCGTGGGTGATGTCGGCCGGCAGCTGCTTCTCCGGCACGAAGCTGCCGAAGGGCAGCAGGAACTGGCTGTGGATGGTGACGCCCTTCGCATTGAGCGCCGCGATGCCCGTGGG
>JAFDZF010000172.1 GCA_018267055.1 Bacteroidota bacterium | reverse complement strand
GCGATGTCGTACCCGTTGTCGAAGTTCTCCGGCCCGCCCATGCGGCCGGCCCAGATGAACCCGCCGTCCGCGGACCACTTGGCCACGAAGATGTCCCAGGCGCCCGCCGAGGTGAGCTCGAACGTGCCCGCGCCGGGATCGAGGTCCAACGTGTTCTCGAAGGAGCCGGTGATCCAGATGTTCTCGTCCGCATCCAGGGCCATGGCCAGCCCGAGGTCCGCCCCTTCACTGCCGATGCTCCGCGTCCAGAGCAGATCGCCATCGGCGCTGAACTGCTGGAGCAACATGTCCAGCTCGCCTTGCGAGGTGACGGGCAGGACGCCCGTGCCCGGATCCGCATCGATCGTTCCGGAGAAGTAGCTGAGCAGGTACACCTGGCCCAGGGGGCCCACCGCTACGGACTTGGGCTCATCGTAGCCCGGACCGCCGATGCCTTTCGCCGCGACCAAGGTGCCGTCCGCCGAGAACTTGACGAGGAACATGTCGTACTCGCCCGCACTGGTGAGCGCGGCCTCCCCCGCCCCGGGATCGAAATCGACCGTGCCGTTGAAGGCGCCGGTCACATAGCTGTTCCCTTGCGCGTCCACGCTGATGCCCGTGGCGTAGTCCGACCCATCGCCACCGAAGGCCAGCGCCCAGATGAGGCTGCCGCTGGAGGTGAGCTTCTGCACGTAGGCATCGTTCTGGCCGTTGGACGTGCGCATCAACTGGCCCGGACCCGGATCCAGGTCCACCGTGCCCTCGAAATAGCCGGCCACCAGCACGTTGCCATCGGGGTCCACGGCCATGGACTGGGCCACATCGTCGCCTTCCGCGCCCGTCGCCCGCGCCCAGGCCAGCTCCTGCGCCCGGCCGGGCGCTGCCAAGGCCAGGAGGCCGAGGAAGGCCGCCGTGCGTACATATCGATCGGGCCAGGGGCCGCGCGTGCGCGCGGACGTGTTCGGGTACATCAGGAGCATGCGGAGAGCGTTTGTGCTGTCAGACGCGACGTGTCCGCCGTTCGTGGCCTGGCCGCGGCGCTATCTTCCGACCGCATGCACATCCTGTCCCTTCCGTTCCTGCGTACATCGGCCCGTTCGATCGGGCATGCGTACGTGCTGCTGTCGTTGCTGGCGATCCCCGCGTGCAATGGGCAGAGCGGACCCGCATCCTCCACCGGGCCGGCCCGCACCGAAGTGGTCGGCTGCGGGCTGCAGGACCGCGCCGGCGATCTCTGGTTCGGTACCACCGGCCGGGGTGTCCTCCGCGTGCATGACCAGGCGCTCACCTGGTACACCATGAAGGACGGCCTCTGCGACGATCGCGTGATGGCCATGCTCGAGGACCGCGACGGCACCCTGTGGTTCGGCACGCAGCACGGCATCTCCCGCTACGCGGGCGGCACCTTCACCGCCGTGCCGATCCCCGATGGCGTCCGCGCGCCGGAGCCGGACACGGCAGCGACCATGACCGCCACGCCCGGCTGGATCGTCCGCATCTTCCAGGACCGGGACGGCGACCTCTGGTTCGGCACCACCGGCTGGGGCGTGTACCGCTACGATGGCCGCTCGTTCTCCCGCCTGTCCACCGCGGACGGGCTCTGCGATGACTATATCCAGGACATCCACCAGGACAAGGACGGCCACCTCTGGTTCATCAGCCGCGGCGGCGGCGTATGCCGGTATGCGAATGGCGCCTTCACCACCTTCCGCTCGCGCGACATCCAGAACAACCACATGATCACGGCGCTGGAGGACCGCTCGGGGCGACTGTGGTTCGCCACCGTGAACGGCGGTGCACGACGCTTCCAGGGATCCTGGGCCGACCTCGACACGCTCGATGGTGCGGCCTTCACCACCTTCTCGAAGGCCGATGGCCTGAACAGCGGGAACGTGAGCACCATCGTCCAGGACCGCCGTGGCGACCTCTGGTTCGGCACCAACGATGGCGTGAGCCGGTACGACGGGACCGCCTTCACCCATCTCACCACGCGGGAAGGCCTGAGCAACAACTCGGTCTGGACCATCGTGGAGGCCCGCAACGGCGACCTCTGGTTCGGCACCCGGCAAGGCGGGCTGTGCCGGTACGACGGCCGAACGTTCACCCGGCTCCCCGGGGCACCGTGAGGCGCACGTCCATCGGGTGACGATACTTTCGCTGCCATGGACCTGAGCCCTGACCCGGACCGTTCATCCCGTACCCCAGGAACATACCGGGCGTTCCGGACCGATGCCGGTGATCCGGCCTTCCAGGCGCTCGTGGCGGAGCTGGACCGGGACCTCGCGATCCGCGACGGGAAGGACCACGCCTTCTTCGCCCAGTTCAACAAGCTCGACGACATCCGGCATGCCATCGTCATCCGGGACGGCGCGGTCGCCGTGGGCTGCGGCGCGTTCAAGCCGTTCGGCGAGGATGCGGTGGAGATCAAGCGGATGTTCGTTCCGCCCGCGCACCGGCAGCGCGGCATCGCTTCCGGCGTGCTGCAGGAGCTGGAGCGCTGGGCCCGGGAACTGGGCCATGCGCGCTGCGTGCTGGAGACCGGCCGCAAGCAACCGGAGGCCATCGCGCTCTATTCCAGGCGCGGGTACGGCATCATCCCGAACTACGGGCCGTATGTCGACGTGCCGGGCAGCGTCTGCTTCGAGAAACGGCTCTGAGCCTGCCTGAAAAAGGAAGCGGCCTGTCGCCAGGCCGCTTCCGTCCGGTACGATCGAACTCGATCAGGCGCGATCGAAGCGGTCCAGGTCCATCACCTTGGCCCAGGCCTTCACGAAGTCCTTCACGAACTTCCCCTTCGCGTCGGCCTGCGCATACACCTCAGCGATGGCGCGCAGCTGCGAGTTGGAGCCGAAGATGAGGTCCACGCGGGTGGCGGTCCACTTGCGGGCCCCGGTCTTGCGGTCGTGCGATCCGTAGATGCCCGGCGCATCGCTCTTCGGCGCCCAGGCATTGCGCATGTCCAGCAGGTTCACGAAGAAATCATTGGTCAGCTGGCCGACGCGCTCCGTGAACACGCCCTCCTTGGCCCCGCCGGCATTGGCGCCCAGCACCCGCATGCCGCCCACCAGCACCGTCATCTCCGGCGCGCTCAGCGTGAGCAGCTGCGCCTTGTCGACCAGCATCTCCTCGGCGGGCACGGTAAAGGCCCGCTTCTGGTAGTTGCGGAAGCCATCGGCCTGCGGTTCCATCACGGCGAAGCTCTCCACATCGGTCCGCTCCTGCGTGGCGTCCGTGCGGCCCGGCGTGAAAGGCACCGACACGGTGTGACCGGCATCCTTGGCGGCCTTCTCCACGGCGGCGACGCCGCCCAGCACGATCAGGTCGGCGAGCGAGACCTTCTTGCCCCCGGCGCTGAAGTCCTTCCGGATGCCTTCGAGCACGCCGATGACCTTGTCGAGCTGCGCGGGGTCGTTCACCGCCCAGAACTTCTGCGGCGCCAGGCGCACGCGGGCCCCATTGGCCCCACCGCGCTTATCGCTGCCGCGGAACGTGGAGGCGGAGGCCCAGGCGGTGGAGACGAGCTCCGCCACGCTGAGGCCCGAGGCCAGGATGCGGCCTTTCAGGGCGGCGATGTCGTTGGCGTCGATCAGCGGGTGGTCCACCGCGGGGACCGGGTCCTGCCAGATGAGCTCCTCCTGGGGCACTTCCGGGCCGAGGTAACGGAGCTTGGGCCCCATGTCGCGGTGCGTGAGCTTGAACCAGGCGCGGGCGAACGCATCGGCGAAGGCCTGCGGGTCCTGGTGGAAGCGGCGCGAGATCTTCTCGTAGATCGGGTCGAAGCGCAGCGACAGGTCCGCGGTCGTCATCATGGGCGCATGCTTCTTGCTCGGATCGTGCGCGTCCGGGATCATGTCCGCGGGCTTGCAGTCCTTCGCCACCCATTGGTGCGCGCCGGCGGGGCTCTTGGTCAGCTCCCACTCGTAGCCGAAGAGCATGTTGAAGTAGCCGTTGTCCCATTTCGTGGGGTTCGGCTTCCAGGCGCCTTCGATGCCGCTGGTGATGGTATCGCCGGCCTTCCCGCTCCCGAACCGGCTGCTCCAGCCCAGGCCCTGCTCCTCGATGGATGCGCCTTCCGGCTCGGCGCCGACCAAGGCCGCATCGCCCGCGCCATGGGCCTTGCCGAAGGTGTGCCCGCCGGCCACGAGGGCCACGGTCTCCTCATCGTTCATGGCCATGCGCTTGAAGGTCTCGCGCACGTCGCGCCCGCTGGCCACCGGGTCGGGGTTGCCGTCCGGGCCCTGCGGGTTCACATAGATGAGGCCCATCTGCACGGCGGCCAGGGGCTCCTCCAGGGCGCGATCGCCGGAATAGCGGCTGTTCGGCTTGTCGCTCGTGGCCAGCCATTCCGCTTCCGCGCCCCAGTAGACGTCCTCCTCCGGCTGCCAGATGTCCACGCGGCCACCCCCGAAGCCGAAGGTCTTGAAGCCCATGGATTCCAGCGCCACGTTGCCGGCCAGGACCATCAGGTCGGCCCAGGAGATGCTGTTGCCGTACTTCTGCTTGATGGGCCACAGCAGGCGGCGGGCCTTGTCCAGGTTGCCGTTGTCGGGCCAGCTGTTCAGCGGCGCGAAACGCTGGTTGCCCGAGCCGGCCCCGCCGCGGCCGTCGGCGGTGCGGTAGGTGCCCGCGCTGTGCCACGCCATGCGAATGAAGAGGCCGCCGTAGTGGCCCCAGTCGGCGGGCCACCAGTCCTGCGAATCGGTCATCAGCCTGGTGAGGTCCGCCTTCAGTGCGTTGTAGTCGAGCTTCTTGAAGGCCTCGGCATAGTCGAAGCCCGGATCCATCGGGTCCGAGGCCGGGGCGTGCTGGTGCAGGATGCCGATGTTCAGCTGGTTCGGCCACCAATCACGGTTGCGCGTGCCGCGGCCGGAAATGGGCATGTGCGCGCCGTGCATCACGGGGCACTTGCCCGCTGTCGTGTTCTGGTCCTGGGTACCGGCGATCTCCTGGGGATGGCCGTTCGTGCGTTCGTTCGCCATGTATCGATGGGATTGGGTGGGAGGCGGCAAGGATACGATGCATGTGATTTATTGGATCTATTCTTTCATTGGCCCGGTCTATGACCGGACCTGAAGAACGATCCGCCTCACTGCGCGGATACACCAAGATACTCCCGGACCATCCGCCATGCGCGAACAAACGCGGGGCATCGAGCATTCCATCCGTAAGTGGACCCATCTTCAAACGACCAGCACCCATCGGCCATGGCGACCCAGACCGCAACGACCAGTTCGCAAAAGGAAAAGACCCAGGCGACCGGCACCGTACGCCTGCACCGCGTGCTGAAGGCGCCGCCCGCGCGCATCTACAAGGCGGTGCTCGACCCCGCGGCGAACTGCAAATGGCTGCCGCCCCACGGCTTCACCTGCACCGTGCACCACCTGGAAGCCAAGGTCGGCGGCACGTACCGGATGTCGTTCACCAACTTCAGCACGGGCAACAGCCATTCCTTCGGCGGCACCTACCTGGAGCTGGTACCCGGCGAGCGCATCGTGCACAGCGATGCGTTCGATGATCCGAACCTACCCGGCGAGATGCGCACCACGTGGACGTTCAAGAAGGTCTCCGTGGGCACGGAGATCAACGTCGTGCAGGAAGGCATCCCCGCGGTCATCCCCGCGGAGGCCTGCTACCTCGGCTGGCAGGAATCCTTGGAGCTGCTGGCCAAGCTGGTGGAGCCGGAGATACCGGACGCGTAGGGCTATCGCTCAATCAGTTCCTTCATACCTCCTCCGCGCGCCACATGGACCGCGAGGGCCAGCAGCGCGACCACATGGACCAAGGCGCCCAGCAGCAACTGGATGTTGGCGGTGGGCCAATGCAAGAGCTTGAAGAGGCCGCCGACGGTGAGCATGGCGGAGCTGATGAGGAGGAAAGCAAGGGCTGCACGGATCTTCATGGCGTTCGGTTTTGAAGAGGGAATGCACCGATCCCCATTCCGTAACGGTCGACCTCCGCCTCGGGATCGAAGGCATGGCCGGGCGCCAGCTCCGCATGCGCAAGGCCACACGGTCCCGGCGGTGGAGATCCCGGTCGATATCGTGCGGCAGGAATAAGCCCGGCCCTCTTCTACTTCCGCTCGAAGACCTTCGCGCTCCCTGTGCCGATCCGCAACAGGTAGATCCCCGGCGTGAGGTCCTCGACCGGGATGATCGCCCGCCCGATCACTTGGCCTTGGCGGACGACGCGCCCCGCGGGGTCCATGATCGCGAACGGCTGGGCCGCGCCGTTCCCCAGCTCAACGAACAGGCGGTCCTCCACCGGATTGGGGTGAACGGTCCAGCCGCTCGCGTCCGCGGTGGTGATGCCGGTGGTGACGACCGCCACGCACGCGGACGTAGCGGAACAGCCGCCCTGGGTGATCGTGACCGCATAGTTCCCGTCGGCCGTCGTGGTGTAGCTCTGGGCGGTCGCTCCGGGAATGGGCGCGAGGCCGTTGTCGCAATCGAGCCATTGGTAGGTCGCGCCGGCCGCAGCGGCCGTGAGGATATGGCCCGCGACCGCGACCGAGACGTCGATCGCGCCGGTCGTCGCGGGCGCTCCCGTGAAATTCGATGCGGCACCGGTCATCGCCAGGCCGACCGGAACGATCGTGCTCACGCCATGCCCGCCCGCGAACGAAGCGATGCCCGTGTTGTCACCGCCGGGCGCACCGTCGGCGAAACGGAAATACTCCAGCAGCCCAGGCTCGGTCCCGGCCACTTCGAACGGCATCCGGTCCACGATCTCCAGCGCGGACATCGCATGGTCCCAGATGCGCAATTCACCGAACTGTCCGTTCAGGAACTGCAGCTGCGTGCCCGGGCCATTGTGCTCGCACCCCAGCACCAGGTCGGCCGGAGGTGAGGTGACCAGGGTGGCCGCAGGGATCGTCCCCGTGAACGTGAGCGCCTGTGCCACCCCATTGACATGGAAGGCGAGGCGATCGCTGTTGGTCGCTCCCG
>JAFDZF010000171.1 GCA_018267055.1 Bacteroidota bacterium | reverse complement strand
CATCGCCCTGAAGAACCTGCCCGCCGAGGTGATCGACAAGGTGCAGGTGTTCGACCGCCTGAGCGATCAGGCGCAGTTCACCGGCTTCGACGACGGCAACCGGGAGAAGACGCTGAACATCGTGACCAAGAACGGCCGCAACCAGGGCGTGTTCGGCAAGGCCGGCGTGGGCTATGGCACGGACGAGCGCTACCTCACCACGCTCTCGCTCAACTGGTTCCAGGGGGCGCGGCGCATCACGCTGCTCGGCCAGAGCAACAACGTCAATCAGCAGAACGTCTCGGCGCAGGACCTGGTGGGCCTTTCCTCCGGTGGCGGCATGGGCGGCCGTGGCGGCGGGGGACGGGGCGGCCCCGGCGGTGCCGGCGGCGGCAACTTCCTGGTGGGGGCGCAGCCGGGCATCAACACCACCAATGCCATCGGCCTCAACTACAGCGACAAGTTCGGCAAGGCCACCAAGTTCACCGGCAGCTACTTCTTCAACCAGCAGCAGGGCGTGAACACGGCGCTGAGCGACCGCACCACCTTCCTGAGCGACACCAGCGCCCAACTGACCACCAGCAGCAGCGATCGCACCTCGGACAACTTCAACCACCGGCTCACCTTCCGGCTGGAAACGACGCTCGACAGCGCCAACTCCATCATCCTCACGCCGCGCCTCGGCCTGCAGCGCAACACCAGCACCAGCCTCCAGGCATCGGCCGTCGCCGATGCGGAAGGCGACCGGCTGAGCGCCTCGGACAACGACGGCCGCAACCGCCGCGACGGGCTCGACCTGAGCAACTCGCTGCTCTTCCGCCACCGCTTCGCGCTCCGCGGCCGCACCTTCAGCGCCAACCTCTCCACCGCGGTCACCGGGCAGGACAGCCGGGGCACACTGCTCGCCCACAATGCGTTCCGCACCGACACCAGCACCGTGGCCACCACCATCGACCAGCGGTCCGACGGCGAGAACCGCACGCAGCGCCACGGCCTGGATCTGAACTACACCGAGCCCATGGGCCGCAAGGGCCAGCTGCAGCTCGCCGTGTCGCCGTCCATCCAGCTGAGCGATGCCGAGAAGCTCACCTACGACATCGACCCGGACGACGGCGATGAGCTGCTGAACACGCGGCTGAGCAACCGCGCCGAGAACACCATCCGCACCTTGCGCGGCGGCGTCAGCTTCCGCACCCGGGGCGACACGCTCAGCTTCGCCATCGGCCTGGACGGGCAGGGCACCGGCATGCACAGCGAGCAGACCTATCCCTATGCCGTGACGGTGGACCGCGCCTTCGCCAACCTGCTGCCCAACGCCATGCTGATGCGCAAGTGGGGGAAGGACACTCGCTTGCGCGTCTACTACCGCACGTCCACGCGCACGCCCACGATCGCCCAGCTCCAATCCGTGGTGGACAACAGCGACCCGCTGAAGCTCACCACCGGCGAGCTGGGCCTGGACCAGAGCTACCAGCACGCGCTCTCCTTCAACTTCAACACGCTCGACAGCACGCGGACGCGGCCCTTCTTCGCCATGCTGGCGCTCCAGGCCGAGCAGGGCCGCATCAGCAGCGTCACCTACGCGCCCGCCCGCGACAGCACGCTGGCCGACGGCACGGTGCTGCCCGCCGGCGCGCAGCTCACCCGGCCGGCGAACCTGGACGGCT
Source organism: Bacteroidota bacterium (assembly GCA_018267055.1). Lineage (GTDB taxonomy): Bacteria > Bacteroidota > Bacteroidia > Flavobacteriales_F > PHOS-HE28 > PHOS-HE28. The sequence goes on along the minus strand of JAFDZF010000171.1, from coordinate 2,671 downwards.
ATGTCCTGGCGCGCACCCTGGTCAACTACGGGTTCCCGCTCACCGCCCTGAAGAGCAACATGAACCTGACCGCGGGCGGCAGCCTGGAGCGCCTGCCCGGTGCGGTGAACGGCATCACCAGCTTCACCCGCAACACCAACTGGAACGTGGGCGGCGTGGTGAGCAGCAACATCAGCAAGGGCGTGGACTTCCGCGTGGGCTACACCGCGAACTTCAACACCGCCCGGAGCGACCTGAACAGCACGCTGGACAATGATTACTACCAGGGCCGCCTCACCGGCAAGCTCACCCTGAACGGGGCGGGGGGCTGGGTGCTGGAGAACGAGGTGAACTACGACCAGTACATCGGCCTGGGCGCCGGCTTCGACCAGGACGTGCTGGTCTGGAACGCCGCGCTGGGCCATAAGTTCCTGCGGAACGACGCGCTGGAGCTGCGCGTGACGGCCTATGACCTCCTGGGCCGCAACGTGAGCGTGACGCGCGAGGTGGGCGACACCTACCTCCAGACCACGGTGACGAACATGCTGCAGCGGTATGTGCTGTTCACGCTCAGCTTCAACCTGCGCGCCTTCAAGGGCATGCGCGAGGAGGCGGCGCCGGCCGGTCCGCCGGGCCTGCCGCGCGGCGGCTGGGAGCGTCCGGGCGGCGGACCTCCACCCGGGCCGTGAGCGGTACCTTGGCCGCCGCATGGAGCGGGCCTCGGTCCTGATCGTGGATGATGAAGAGCAGCTGCGGAAGCTGCTGGCGCGCACCATCGGGCTCGAGGGCTTCAGCGTGCAGGAGGCCTCCTCGGTGCGGTCGGCGTTGAAGAAGCTGGAGCAGGAGGAGCCGGACGCGGTGCTGTGCGACGTGCGCCTGCCCGACGGTGACGGCGTGGACCTGGTGAAGGCCATCAAGGCGCACCATCCGCTGGTGGAAGTGGTGCTGCTCACCGCCTACGGCACCATCGCCGACGGCGTGCAGGCGGTGAAGAACGGCGCCTTCGACTACATCACGAAGGGCGACGACAACGCCCGCATCCTGCCGCTGCTGCACCAGGCGGTGGAGAAGGCCCGTTCGGCGCGCCGTGCGAAAGAGGCCCAGGCGAAGGGCGGCGCCTACACCTTCGATTCCTTCATCGGCACCGCGCCACCGCTGCTGGCCGCCATCGCCCTGGGCCGCAAGGTGGCCGCCACCGATGCCACCGTGCTCCTGCTCGGGGAGACGGGCACCGGCAAGGAGGTGATGGCGCGGGCCATCCATGCGGCGAGCCGCCGCGCGAAGCATCCCTTCGTCGCCATCAACTGCTCGGCGATCGGCCGCGAGCTGCTGGAGAGCGAGCTCTTCGGCCACGTGGCGGGCGCCTTCAGCGGTGCGGTGCGCGACAAGCGCGGGCACTTCCAGGAAGCCGACGGCGGCACGCTGCTGCTGGACGAGATGGGGGAGATGCCCGGGGACCTGCAGGCCAAGCTGCTGCGCGTGCTGGAGGACGGCACCTTCCACCGCGTGGGCGAGGCGAAGGTGACGAAGGTGGACGTGCGCATCATCGCCGCCACCAACCGCGACCTGCGGCAGGAGGTGGACGCAGGCCGTTTCCGCAGCGATCTCTTCTACCGCCTCGCCGGTTTCCAGTTGCACCTGCCGGCCCTGCGCGAGCGCCCCGGTGACATCGCCCTGCTGGCCCGCCACTTCATCGGGATCTTCGCCGCGCGCGACCGGCGCACCATCGCGGAGGTGGAGCCCGCGTTCATCGAAGCGCTGTGCCGCTACCCCTGGCCCGGCAACATCCGCGAACTGCGGAACGTGATGGAGCGCAGCGTGATCCTGCTGGACGGGGAGACGCTCACCGCCGAGGTGCTGCCGGCAGAGCTGCGCTTTGGGGACCGTCCGCCGCTGCCCGCGCTCAGCCTGGCCGCCATGGAGCAGGCGCAGATCGCCAAGGTGCTGCGGCACACCGGCGGCAACAAGACGGAGGCCGCCCGCCTGCTGGGCATCGGGCTCACCACGCTCTACCGGAAGATCGAGGAGTACGGGATCGGGTAGGACGCCGGTAAGGAGGGGCGAACAGGTCGTGTACCATCCGTGCATTCCATGCACCATCGCTTCCTCTTCGGCCGGGTAAGCTCGTCAGTGGAACATAGTGATCGGCCCTCCGCCAAGCCTGGGAACGACCGTGTATTTTGGCCGCTCTTCGGCCACGCCCTGGCGCCAGCATGCTCTTCAACTCCTTCGAGTTCCTCGTTTTCCTGCCGCTGGTCTTCCTGGGCTATTGGTACGTCTTCGACCGGTCGTTGCGCGCACAGAACCTGTTCATCATCGCGGCGAGCTATGTGTTCTACGGCTGGTGGGATCCCCGCTACCTCATCCTGCTCTTCGTCAGCTCCTTCTCCGACTACCTGCTGGCGCTGCTGATCGACCGGACCGATGACCCGCGCCGACGCAAGCAGGGTCTGTTGCTCAGCATCGTCTTCAACCTGGGCGTCCTCTGCACGTTCAAGTACTTCGGGTTCTTCGTGGACAGCTTCGCCGCGCTCCTGGAGGCTTTCGGCCTGCGGGCGAACCCGACCAGCCTGAAGCTGCTGCTGCCGGTCGGGATCAGCTTCTACACTTTCCAGTCGCTCGGCTATACCATCGAGGTGTACAGGCGCGACTTCAAGCCGGTACGCGATCCGCTGGCGTACCTGGCCTTCGT
>JAFDZF010000170.1 GCA_018267055.1 Bacteroidota bacterium | reverse complement strand
GTGCTGATCACGGTGTTGTCCTGGCCGGTGTAGGGGCCGCCGGAGGCCACGGTGAAGGCGAAGGCGTCCTGGATCTGCCAGGTGGTCTGTCCACCGTTGGCATCGGTACGGATCACCACCACGGCTTGGTTGCCCGTGCAGGGCGGGATGGGCGTACCAGCGCACACGCAGTCAACGCCGTAGACGTCGTTCTCGGTGCTGGCATTGCCGTCATTGCAGGCCGTACCCGGCAGGGCGGAGCCGTTCGGCACGCCTTCGCAATCCAGCGGTTCACCGATGCAGGCGCAGTTCTCATCGATCACACCGTTCGCGAAGCCGGGTCCGGGGTCGCAGGGCGAGCCGACCTCACCGGCGAGCAGCGGGCACATGTCGATGCAGTCGGCGATGCCGTCATTGTCGGTATCCACCACCGCATCACAACCGCAAACACCTTCCTCCGTCAGGTCGGGGTTCTCGGGGCAGGCATCGCTGCAGTCCGGCGTGCCGTCCCCGTCCGTATCGGTGGGATCCACCACTTCGGTGTAGGTCAGGTTGAAGTCGAACTGGCTCGCATAGGCGTCCACGATGATGTAGTAGGACTGACCGGGCTGTACCGGCACGTTCAACTGCTGGCAGTTGGGCGACATGGTGGACCCTTCGACAGGAGAGCCAATCACCGTATTGCCGCTCATCACCTTAAGGTTCGAATACACCGATCCGGATGCGGCCGTGGGGCACATGCTCACGTTCACCCCCGTCGCGCAATCGCTGGCCGTGAACGAGTAGACCACATCATTGCCCCACAGGGCCGCGATGTTGTTCCCTTGGCCGTTGGCGGTGCGGTTGTTGCCGCTGGCGGCCACACCCGAGATAAGCGGGATCGCATTGCTCGTGCCATTACCGCCCACACTGAAGGTCCAGTTGGTCGGGCAGGTGGCCGTACCGTACGAATTGCGCGGCACAGCGCGCCAGGTGACCGGCGTGCCGATACCATACAGGGCAGCGATGTTCGCAGGCGTGTACGAGGACGACGAGATCGAGTTGGTGGGATGGTTGGGCGCCACCAGCGAGCCGTTGAAGTAGATGTCATACCCCGTGGCACCGAAAGCGGCCGGCCAGCTGAAGGCGATCGGCGTGGTGTTCGAGGCGATAACGGCATTGTTGCCCGGATTGGTCGGGGCCGTCACGCACGGGGGAAGTCCCGGGCAGTACAGATTGAACGGCTGGCTGCCCTCGTAGGACGAATGCGCATCGTTCATGATGTAGTAGTCACCAGCGGCCAGACCCGTCATGTCCAGGCTGGCACCAGCGACAGGCGCATCACCCACGCAGGTGAAGGCGCTGGCCGCGCAGCCGGCCGATACCGGAGCGATGAGGTAGGTCGTCTTGAAGTACGAGCTGTTCGCATTGGTCACCGCCGGCACGCTCAACTGGTAGGTCCCGGCCACGGAAGCCGTGAAGCGGAACAGGCGTTCCTTACCAGTGGCCTCCGCCGTGCCGGGGCAGGCCGAAGCGGACGTGTAGCTGCCCGAGGTGTAGGCGGCATTGCCCTCCTCCCACAACACGAAGTCATTGGGCACCAGGTCCCCGCAGGAGATCACCTGGGCCACGGAGCAGTCCATGCTGGTGCGGAAGCGCACGCGGAAGCTGTTGGCCGAGTAGGTCGGCCCGGCGCATACCTGGCGGACATAGATGTCGTACGTCGTGGTGGCGGCCAGACCGTTCAGGACCTGACCGGAGACCGCGTTGGACACCACCGTACCACCACCAGCGGTGGCACCGGTACCCGGCGTGAAGCCGACCGGACCGTACTCGATGATGTAATCCGTACCGGCACCGGTCCAAGAAACGATGGCGCTTTCATGCGTGATCGCCGAGATGGCGACGCCACCCGGGGTCGCGCAAGGAGGCGCAGGCGCACAGGTCACGTTCGCCTTCATGCCCTGGTCGTAGGTCGACGCGGACTTCGCGATGAAATGCAGCGTCAGGCAGCCGTTGCTGGCCGTGCTGGTGAAGGGCCCGGGCAGGGTACCGGTGGGGCTGCCCGTGGTGTACTGGTAGGTATTGCCCCAGTAAGCGCCTGCAGGCAGGGTATTGACCCCCGAGGTCTTGGCGGGCAGGCCCGAATCGAACAGGGGAGCGGCCGTGCTGTTGCCGTCATGCACGAGCAGGCCCACCAGGCCATTGCCGCCTTGGCCGAAGGAGAATTGCGACAGGGTCAGCTTCACTTGGTCGCCGGGGCTGTCCGGGCAAATGACCACCGTGCTGTCCACCGGCGTGGGATAAGCGGCGTACGCGGCAGAGGGGTAAAGGTCATAGGCCCCTCCGCAGCCGGGCTTGGTGCGGAAGTTGACCGGTGCAAGCCTCCATTCACTGGTATCCTCAGGCGCGCAGATGCTGCGCACATAGGCCGAATAAGCGGTGTTCGCGGTGAGGCCGACCACCGTAGCGGTGTTCGCGGCCACCACGTCGGTAGCAACGATGGTGCCCGTCACAGGCTGACCACCAGCCACCACGCGGTACTGGTATTGGGCGTCCGTGCCGCTCCAAGCGAGATCGGCCGTATGCACGGTCGTCGCCGGTGCGGTCAGGGTCGCAGGCGGGAAGCAGGTGACCGGCGGGGCGCAGGTCACGTTGGCCACCCAGCCTTCCGCAGGGAAATTGTAGGAACGGAAACGGAACGTGAGGCATCCGCCCGCATGCGTGGACGTGAAGGGGCCGGGGATGCCCGGCGATTTCCAGCCACCGGCAGGGAAGCTGTACCCGCCGTTCGTATAGCCGGCAGAGGCGGAGAGGATGGGCGTGGAGGCCGTGTTCGGGCCGTCGTACACGAACATCGCCGCGCTGTTCTCGTACAGGTTGAAGGTCGTGAAGGTCACCTTCGCCTTGTCCCCAGGTGTGGTGGGGCAGATCACCGTGGTCTCATCGACCTGGCCGACGTAATAGCATCCCGCGCAATACGGATCACCGGGCTCGGCATGGTCGGTCCAGGTGTCGCCGCAGGTCGCCGAGAACAGGGTCTTGAAGGAGCCGGTCAGCGTCCAAGCGCTTTGCTCGTCACCGCAGTTCGTACGGACGAACACATAGTGCGTGGTGCCCGAGGCCAGGCCCGAGAACGATGCACTGTTACCGCTGGTATTGCCCGTAGGCGTGAGGCCCACGGTGCTGTTGGTCGTGGACACCGCATAGTCGAAGTTGCCCGTGCCCGACCAGCTGATCGACGCCTCGCTCGGGGTCACGTTGCTGATCACCAGGGCCGAAGCCTGCTGCGGGCAAGCCGGGGGCGCCCACACGAAGGAGAGCATATCCGGCGTGTTCTGGCTGGTGCTGGAGATGGTCGAGGTGGAACTGCTCGACGATGGATAAACGGAGCTCGGCAGCGATTGCACGAGTCCGGTGGGATCAGGAAGGGCTTGCCGTGCCGTGAAGTCACCGTTCCATGCCTGCGGCCAGCCACCGCCGATGCTTTGGTCCTTGACCCAGGCATTGAAATCACGCGAGGCCACGTTCCCGCCGACCTTACCGCCCAGACCGATCTGCGAGGCACCGCTCACGCCGCTGCCGCCCTGGCACTGGCCATAGCGTACTTCAACGCGGTTGGTGGTCTCGTACAGGCGGATCTGGAAGTTCATGAAGCGGAACAAGCTCGGGTTGGGTCCCGACGTCATCCCGGAAGGATAGGCGATGTAGTTCTCCCACTGCACCACGCACACCCGATTGGGGGCAGTGCCCACGGTCTCCATGCGCAAAGCGGAGCCCGGATAGGTGCTGTAGCCGCTTTGGAACACATAGGGCATCAGGCTGTTCCCACCCGCACCGGTGGCGCCCATGATACCATAGGCCACCACCCGGTTGCGATTGGCCGCATTGTCGATGGTGGTGTTGTTCAAGGGCAAGTAGTTGCTGCTAGCCCCCGTGGCCGTATAGACCTTCACGGCCGATGCGCCATCCGCACTTTTCCCGAAGCCGATCCACCCCTGGGACGAGATGCCGATGCGATCGAAGCTCTCCCCATTGAAAGTGAACGGGAACCCGATGGACAGACCGGGGCCGGTGCTCACGAAAGGCGTGGTGCTGTTGCTGAACTCGGCCTGCGTTCCGCCCCCATTGCCCACGAAGGCAGCGACACCCGTGGGTTGGATGACGTAATAGTTCGGGATCCCGAAGCCCGGGAACCCGCAGCAGGTCCCCCAGGTCGTGTAACCGGTGCCGAACACACTGTTGGCCTCGGTGGCGGCTTGCGTGCCGTCCACCAGCAGGGTGCCTCCGGTGATGGGTTGATAGGCCGCTGCGACGGTCGCAGGGTCCGTGCTTGTGGTGAGCTTGACAGGCGGGAGGGCCGTATAGGCGCTCACCTGTGCATGCGTCGTGGCTGTACACAGCGAAAGTGCTGCAGCGACGAACGGTCCAGCCCACCGCCGGGGACGGTGGTGTCCCGGGCGTGTGAAGCGTGTCGTCTTCCAGTACATGTGTTGAGAGTTGATGGTTGAGAGTGAATTGTGAGTGGTGGAAAGGGAAGCGAAGGCGCAGGCCATCGCCGCATGAGTGGTGGGACCCGTTCGGGCGCAGCAAAGCAGCGTCCGGCCGGTGCACAGGGGCGGTCCGTTACAGGGCGTTCACGCGCTGTATCAGGCCTTGATCGGGAAGAAGGGGAAGTGGAGCAGGAGGGGTTGAGAGTGTAAAGAGTGGACGTCAGGGAGTGTGAGAGTGCCCCCAATGTAAAGGGATCGTACCCATACGACGCAAGTGAAAAATGTTTCGAACACCAGGCAACCTTTCCATAGGGTTACGACAACGACATAAGAAAAACAGGAGGTCGTCCAACGTTCGCAAATTATGTTGCGTCAACATCATCCTGTTGGTCCATTTTTCGCTAACCTTGTGTTGGTGCCTCTCAACACCATCACCAGTGTACTCCTTGCACTGCTTCCACAATGCCACTCTCAACCCGCTCCACAGCGGTGTGCGCGTGCTCCCGTGCCTCCGCGGACCTTTCCCGCCGCTCTCATCGGCGGAAGGTCGTTCAGCCACCGGGGCCGGATGACGTGAGCACGGGGATCGTCTTCCCGGCCACCGCATCCGTTCCCACCTCTGGGGCTTTGAAGGCCTCTTATCGGATCATGCCTCGTTCTTCCGTCCGATCACAGATCGGCCGGCTGATCCTGCTCTGCCTTTTCCTGAGCCCTCTCCGTTCCGCTGCACAGTCCGCCCTCCGGGACGACCCCTCGGACTCCTCCCCCTCTCTGGCCTGCACCACTACGGCGGGGACCACCAGCCCCCTCTCCAACACCGGTACGGGATGCGCGGCCTCCGGCACCGTGAACACCTCCTCCCCGGCGGACTTCACCCTGGCAGGCAGCACCTCCACATCCGCCGCCTTGGTCCCCCCTCCCGCGTGCGGCAATTTCATGGACTCACCCCCGAACGCGCCCAGTCCCGCCAATGATGTCTGGTTCCGCTTGGACCCTCCCGCGGCGGCCACTTGCTACCGCTTCACTCTCCTGGGCAGTACCGCCAATACCCCCACCCTCAGCAACGGGGCCATGGCCATCTATGAGGCCCCCTCCGCTGCAGGCCCCTTCCGCTTGATCGAATGTGCCGTGGGAGGTGCGGGCATGAGCGCCTCCATGCCCAGTGTGGAAGCCAACAGCTACACCCCGGGCAACAAGCTCTACCTGCGCGTCTGGGATGAGGCATTGCGAACTTCCGGCGCCTACTTCACCCTCTGCGTCCAAGGCCAGACCCTCGCCTCCATGGCCGCTCGGGGAGCCGAGGAGACCCCTTGCGCCGCCAGCTCGATCACCGCATCCAGCTCCTACACCAACATCGATTACGTGTTCGCTCAAGAGGAGAGCCCCTGGCTGCAGACCGATTCCGCCTATGTAGGCGGAGACCTCTGGCGCAAACTGATCGTCCCCGCCTCCGGCAACGTGAACATGTTCCTCGCCCGGGCCACCACCGGATCCATGACCGCCTGGACCATCGGGGTCAGCGTTTAC
>JAFDZF010000016.1 GCA_018267055.1 Bacteroidota bacterium | reverse complement strand
CTCACCGGCCTCGTCGCGCGCTTCCGGTCCGCCGGCATCCGCACCTCGCTCTTCCTCGGCACCGACACCGAGCTGATCGCGCACGCGGCCGACACCGGCACCGACCGCATCGAGCTGTACACCGAACCTTATGCCGCCGGCTATGCGGCGGACCGCAACGCGGCGGTGGCCCCCTTCGTGCAGGCCGCCGAGCGCGCCCATGCCCTCGGCCTGGGACTGAACGCCGGCCACGACCTGGACCGCCGCAACCTGGCCTGGTTCCGGTCGCAGGTGCCGCACCTGCTGGAGGTCTCCATCGGCCACGCGCTGATCTGCGACGCGCTCTGGCTCGGCCTGGAGAACACCGTGCAACTCTACCTGCGCGAGCTGCGATGAGCGTGGACCTGTTCTACCGCCGCGAAGGCCAGGGCACGCCCATCGTGGTGCTGCACGGCCTCTTCGGCAGCTGCGACAACTGGGGCACCCTCGGCCGGGCGCTCAGCGCCGACCACGACGTGGTGCTGGCGGACGAGCGCGACCACGGGCACTCGCCGCACACCGACCGGGTGACCTATCCCCTGATGGCCGACGACGTGCACGCCCTGGTGACGAAGCTGGGCCTGCGCGACATCGTGCTGGTGGGCCACAGCATGGGCGGCAAGACGGCGATGACCTTCGCGCAACAGTATCCGGAGCGGCTGCGCCGGCTGGTGGTGATCGACATCGGCCCACGCGAATACCCGCTCAGCTACCACGGCCCCATCCTCGAGGCGCTGCTCGCGAGCGACCCCGCGGGCAAGCGGTCGCGCAAGGAGATGGAGGCCTTCCTGCTGCAGCACATCCCCGAGGTGGGCATGGTGCAGTTCCTGATGAAGAGCCTCTACTGGGAAACGCCGGAGCGGCTGGGCTGGCGCTTCAACGTGCCGTTGCTCGCGCGCGACATGCCCGATATCCTGGCCGCCATCGGGCCCACGACGGTGCGCGTGCCCACGCTGTTCATCCGCGGCGGCAAGAGCGACTACATCCCCCGCGAGGACCTGCCGCAGATCCGGGAACAGTTCCCCGACAGCCGCGTGGAGACCATCGATTTCGCCGGCCATTGGGTGCAGGCCCAGGCGCCCGATGAGGTGCTGGCGCTGATCCGTTCCGTCGCATGAGGCACGCGCTGCTCCTGGCCTTCTTCGCGCTCACCGCCTGCGCCCGTGCCCAGACCGCCCCCGCGGCGGACAGCACGCTGACGCGCTACCAGCCGGGATTCCCCTTCCGGGAGGGCCTGTACTTCACCTTCGCGGCCTTCCGCGACAACGCTCCCACCGTGCCCAAGGACCGCTTGACCACGGACCAGGGACAGCGCATCACCGACCTGCGGACGACCAACGGCAAGGTGTTCTACCCCGACAGTACCGGGGAGCGCAAGCGGCTCGACCTGGACCGGCTCTGGGGCTTCTGCGACAACGGCGTGGTGTACGTGCGTGCGGGCAATGGCTTCTCGCGCATCGGCCTCATGGGCAGCATCAGCCACCTCACCTTCGACGCCACCTACCGCGACTGGGGCGGCTACGGCATGTACGGCAGCACCACCTACACGGTGGAGGAGCAGCGCTTCCTCGACATGGACAGCGGGGCCTTCCTGCCCGTCACCGCCGGCGGCATCTACCCGGTGATCGCCCGCGACGCGGTGCTGAAGGAGGCGTTCGACGCGCTGCCCAAGAAGGAGCGCAACAAGCAGGGGACGGCGTTCCTCTTCATGCGCCGGTACAACGACCGGCACCCGCTCTATTTCCCGCGCTGAGCGCGCCGCTACTTTTGACGAAACCCTGCACATATGCTCCTGGCCTTGCGAAAACGCTATTCGGAGTGGATCATCCGCTCCGCTTTGCAACGCATCAATCGCAAGCGGCTGCTGCTGGAGGCGATCAAGGGGGACGAGGTGGAATGTCCCTGCTGCAAGGGCCGGTACCTGGTATTCATGCCGTTCGGCATCGCGGCGAGGCGCGATGCACACGCCCAGTGCCCCAACTGCGCGACACTGCCACGCCACCGCCTGATGTGGATGTTCCTGATGGAGCGCACGCAGCTCCTGAAGAAGCCCATGCGAGTGCTGCACATCGCCCCGGAGAAGTTCTTTTTCGAGACCTTCAGCAAGCACCCGCTGGTGCGCTACGTGGCGGGGGACAAATTCGCCCCGGGTTATCACTATGCGAAGGGCACGATCGACCTGGACGTGACGCAGCTCGACTTCCCTGAGGCCTCGTTCGACGCCTTGATCTGCAGCCATGTGTTGGAACATGTTCCCGATGATGCGCTGGGCATGCGCGAGCTCTTCCGTGTGCTGGCGCCCGGCGGCTTCGCCATCATCCAGGTACCACTGAACAAGCGACTCTCGGTAACGGACGAGGATGTCACCATCACCAATCCCCAGGAACGCGAGCGGCGCTTCGGGCAGCATGATCATTTCCGGATCTACGGCCTCGATCTGAAAGAGAGGCTCCGCTCCGCCGGCTTCATGGTGGAAGTGGTCCCCTATACGGGCCAGTTCTCCTATGCCGAGCGATTCCGCTTCGGCCTGCCCACCGATGAAGACATCTACTACTGCTCCAAACCCGCGCTGAGCGCGCCTACTCCTTGATGAAGCGGCCCGTACCGGCCAGGCGGCCCCGGGCGTCGCGCAGCGTGAACAGGTAGGCGCCCGCGCGCAGCCCGCCCACGTCGACGGCGGCATCCGCACGGAAGGGAACGACGGACACCTCGCGCCCCACGGCATCGGCAATCGCCACCGTGCCCTGCTGCAAGCGCGTGCGGACCCACAGCCGCTCCCGCACCGGGTTGGGGAAGGTGGTGAGCAGCGCCGGCGCGTCAGCGGCATCGATGCCCGCCACCGCCTGGTGCCGCGCGGTCCATTCCTGGAAGAACAGGTTCGCGATGACGGGATCATGGATGAACAGCGTGTTCTCGTCGTTCACCGACTCGGCCGTGGCCGTCCAGTTGTGGCTGCCGGTGACCACCACCGCGTCCGGCGTGCCTTCGTCGATGATCGCGTACTTGTGGTGCAGCAGGCCGGGCTCGCTGTAGTGGGAGTACATCTCCACGCCCTGGCCCACGAGGTAGTTGAACTCGGAGCCGCTGAACCACACCTCCTCCATGTCGCCCCGCACGGTGACGCCCGGACGCGCATGCGCGTGCACCACCGCGTCCGCCAGGCTGTTCTCGGTGAACACGTACAGCGCCAGCTGCACGTTATGCTGCGCCGCGTCGAGCGCGCCGATGATGCGCGCCGTGGTGCCGTCGGTGGGGCTGAAGCGGCTCTCCACCGGCACGCCGCCGATGTTGAACCAGTGCGGGGTGTTATCCGTCTTCGCCGCGCCGAACCGGCTGTTGGACGGGTCGGGCTGCGGCCCGCTGCCCCCCCACATCTCCTCGAACTCGGCCCGGTAGCACTTCGCCAGGGACTGGTCCTGGATGAACACCAGGTTGTTGTAGTCGTCGAAGAAGCCCTGGTTGGTCCAGTTGCACGAGCCGCCCATCACCCACGCGCGGTCGGCGCTCTCCGCGTCGATCACGAAGAACTTGTCGTGCGTGCCGCTGCCCAGCCCGTCCTCGCGGTACAGCACCGGCACGATGCTGTTCAGCGAGGCCAGCGCGGAGTTGGTATTGCTGCCCTCGGCGATCCACCGCACCTGCACCCCGCGCGACACCGCCGCGTTCACCGCCGCCACCAGCATGGTGCTGCTCGTGTTGTACATGGCGATGTCCAGCGTGCTCTGTGCGCGGTCGATGTAGGCCTTGATGGTGTCGTCGGTGGCCTGGAAGAGCGATGCCGCATCGACGCCGGTGCTCACGCTGTGGTCCGTGCTCCGGTTGAAGTACACGCGGATGGCGCCGCTCGAGGCGGAGGCCGTGGCGTAGAGCCCCACGTCGGAGAAGACCGTGTCGGCCCCGTCCACCGAGAAGGCCTGCGCATAATAGAACGTGGCGGGCTGGAGCCCGGTGAGGGCGGCCGCATGCGCCGTGACGGGCGTGGGGTCACCGGCCAGGGAGCCCAGCGCGGGCGTCGTGCCATAGCGCACCTGCGAGGTGCCGGGCACCGTGGTCGCCCAGGCGAGCGTGAACCCGCCGGTGGTGATGGCCGATTGCGTCACCGGCGGGAGGAACGCGATGGACGCATCGACCATCAGGTCGTCCACCCCACGCGGCAGCAGCTGGTAGCCGCTGGTGTATGGCAACGAGGGATCGTACTGCGATGCGATGCCGACCACGTCGACCGGCCCGGTGGGCACGGGCGTGCCGACCAGCGGATGGCCCGCCGCCAGGTACACCTCGGCGTACTGCCCGCCCGCGCTGATGGTCCAGGCGCCCGCGGTGAAGTTCCCCGCGCCGAGGAACGCCACACCATTGATGCGCACCAGGCGCCCTTCCACGGCCTCGCCCAAGGCGATCGGCGTGATCACCTGCGCCGCCGGCAGCGGCTGCCCGCTGGCGGTGACGGTGTGCGCGGTGACGGGGGTGACCTCCAGCAGGCCGTTGTAGTCGGTGAGCACGCCCTGGATCTCCATCGCATCGCCCACCTGGGGAGCGAAACCGGGCGCCGAGCCGGTGCCGGGGAACACCGCGATGCCCCCCGTGGCGTCCTGCAGGAAACGCACCGGCCCCAGGGACGCGCCGCTGGTGACGACGCCGGTGAACGAAACGGTGGCCCCCAATGCGGCACCGCGGGCGGCCTCGATGGTTTGGCCATGGACGGCGAAGGCGGCCGGAAGGCCCGCGACCAGGGCGAAGGAGCGGGAAAAGCGCATGCCGCAAAGGAAGGGGGCCGCCCCGAGCATCGGCCACGGCCCCTGCTATTTAACACTGGCATCATCTTGGCTACACCCCGCGGCAGGCGCCGCCGCCCGTGGCGGGCTACCTTTGCCGCCCTTCCCACCGCCCATGACGTCCCTGCGTCCGCTCTTCGCCTGTGCCGTGCTGCTGCTGGCCGCCCGCTCCTTCGCGCAGAAGGACGACACCCGCTACGTGCCGCTCTGCGTGGGCTTCTACAACATCGAGAACCTCTATGACACCCTCGATGGGCCCGACAACGACGACGCCGAGTTCCTGCCCACCGCGCCCAAGCAGTGGAACACCCAGCGCTATACCCGCAAGCTGGGCAAGATGGCCCAGGTGATCAGCGAGATGGGGCGCGACGTGCACCCCGACGGCCTGGCCTGCATGGGCTTCGCCGAGGTGGAGAACCGCAGCGTGCTGCAGGACCTGGTGAACACCGCGCCCATCAACAAGCGCGGCTACCGCATCGTGCACCACGATTCGCCCGACCGGCGCGGCGTCGACGTGGGCTTCATCTACAACCCGAAGCACTTCACCCCCTTCGCCGACCGGGCCTACCGCCTGCGCGACCCGGCCGACAGCACCTTCCGCACCCGCGACCAGCTGCTGGTGAGCGGCGTGCTCGACGGCGACACCGTGCACTTCATCGTGGCCCACTGGCCCTCGCGCCGCGGGGGCGAAAAGGTCTCGCAGCCGCGCCGCTTCCTCGCCGCCCAGTTGGGCCGCCACATCGAGGATTCGCTGATGGCGCGCTACCGCCACGCCCGCATCATCTACATGGGCGACCTCAACGACGACCCCACCGACCCCAGCATCCGCCGCTTCCTCAACACCACCGGCGACAAGGCGCAGGCGGTGAACGGCAAGCTCTACGACCCCATGTGGGAGCTCTACCAGAAAGGCATCGGCTCGCTCGCCTGGAACGATTCGTGGAACCTCTTCGACCAGATCATCCTGTCGCCCGCACTGGTGACGGGCGAAGGCGGACGCTACCACTACTACGGGGTGCGCGTGTTCAACGAGCCCTACCTGCGGCAGAAGGACGGCCCCTTCGCGGGCTACCCCAACCGCACCTTCGTGGGCGACCAGTACATCGACGGGTACAGCGACCACTTCCCCGTGTTCGTGATCCTGGTGCGGCCGGTGGACGGCGGCGACGCGAAGCAGTAGCGCCACGATGGGCAAGAAGCCCGGCGTTATAACTGGGACATTACCATGCTGACTTCATGACTATCACTATTGAAAGTTAAATCCCAAGCCCACGTTTGCACCGGCAGCAAACGTCCGCTTTACGGGCACCCGTGCTCCCACATCCCGAAAGTCCTGTCTGAAGTGAACATCGGCAACAATCTCCCCGAAGATCCTCCAGTGTTCCGATAGGATTAGGCCATACTGGAAGCCGCCGCGAACCGCAAGCCCTATCTGATTCTTCGGCTCAATACTGCTCCAACCATTACCCCGGCCACGGTCAACCTGGAGGCGCTGCGGGAAGCTCGCCACGATACCGATACAGGCACGCAACTCATCAAGCTCTGTCGAATGGAACCGAATCTGACCGAGAACCGGAACGTTCAGTCGCTCAATTCGAACCGCCACGTGCTGAGGGCCTGAAACATTCTCATAGTCAAGATCGAACAGCGCACGTTCGAATTCTGCCGCGATGCTGAACCGAAAGGCCGTGTCCACCGACACGGTATAGTTGAACCCAAGACGAGGGTCAATATCACGAGCCGTTAGTACATCTCCGTCCCGCTCGTCATACTGAGTATGAACACCGCCCACGTACACAGCAAGACCATACGTCTGGGCTTCGGCATGTCTCAGAACGCCAGATCCAAGACCAACGAGTATTACGAGCAGAAACCTCATGTGAAAAAATAGGATAACGAGTCTCTATTTGCCAATTCCTGATTTCAGTCGCTCGTCCTCTTCTTCAAGGATCAATACTCGGTCTTTCAGGTCGATTAGGTACAGTATGAGTTCTTCGATCTTCGCCAGAAGAAGTGCATCTGTAAGCTTCCCCATTCTTCGGCCGGTCATCACTAGGTGAGCGTTCGGCTTGCCGCGCGGGGCAAGCCGAACGCTTGGCCGGCCCTTGGAATAGGTATGCTGAGGCCCCAACCCGAAGGTCAAGGCCATACACAAGCCCATGATTCTACAAGAAGCCATTTTGCCGGACTTCCCCTCCGCATAGACTATCGCTTTCTCTTCGGCTGCTTAACCAGAGAAACCTGTACACCCATTTGAATGTCCCACCAAGCCGCATCTTCTTCGGGGAGCATTCGGCGGTCTCCGCCAATGAACGCATCGAACTGGAACTTCTCCTTTGTAAGAAATCGATAATTGATTTGTATCGCAGGGTACCACCTGCGAAGATTCCACCAATACGGATCTTTTATTTTATAGTGGCTCCCATCAAGCTCATAGATATGCATGGTTCTTATGTTTCGAATCAGCCCCAGGGCTCCAAGCTGTATCGAGGTTCGGTCCTTTCGGAACCGATAGGCTAGGCGCAGTTCCCAATCTAAATCATCAAATATATATCTATCTGTATTCTGTGTGTATGTGATGCCATGATAGAAAAAAATGTAGTCCTTGAACTGCATCACCCTTTTCCGATCGGTCAGACCTATACCAGCAGTGAACCCGTGAATGCTACTCCTCGTGAAAGAACGGTCATATCCGATGCGAAGCGAATATGAGAAGCTCGGCTTGTATGAGAATCCACCTGCAATATTCGTGTTCGTTGGGCTAAACTCCGGTCTAAAGACGGCTGGATGATCGAGCCTACCCGTGGGCAAATTGTAGTTAAGCGCCGCGCCGAAGCTCCACCGGTGATCGACTTTTGACTTTCCGCCTTTGGAATAGGCACGCTGAGGCCCCAACCCGAAGGTCAGGGCCACCAGCAAGCCTATTGCGATCCTCTTATTAGGAACAAGGTCGATCAGGATGAGCTATCGTTTTCGCTTAAGTTCCTTCACTAGGGAAACTCGTATTCCAGCTTGGATGTCCCACCAATGGGTTTCATTCTCAGGCCCTAACCGTTTATCACTGGATATGAACCCATCGAACCGCAGTCGATTTTTGGTGAGGAATCGATAGTTCACTTGGATGATAGGCATCCATCTTTGGAAGCGCCGCCAATCCGCATTTCGGCTTCGCCCATGTGTTCCATCAAGGAGATATTCCCGGAAGATTCTGTCTGATCGGATGAGCCCCAAAGCCCCCAGCTCTATAGAGGTACGATCCTTGCGGAATCGATATGATAAGCGAAGCTCGGTGCTTACTTCGTCGAAGACATATCGATCTGTATGCTGGGTGTATAAGAACCCGTGGTAATAGAACGAGTATTCATGAAACTGCATGAAGGTCTTATAATCCGTCAGTCCGAGCGCTATAACGAACCCATGAACACCATTCTTAGTGAACGATCTATCGTATCCCACACGCAGCGAATACGAAAGGCTTGGTTTGAATGAGAAGCCTCCACCGACCATCGTAGTGGTGGAGTTAAACTCAGGATTGAATGTGGCTGGATAATCGAGCTTACCCGTGGGCAGGTTATAATTCAGGGCGACATCGAAACACCATCGCTGATCGACCTTTGATTTTCCGCTCTTGGAATAGGCATGCTGAGGCCCCAACCCGAAGGTCAGGGCCATCAGCGTACCTATTGCTACTCTCCTATTCATACGCCAACCTGAAGCTCTGCAAGAAACCGTCCTGGCCGTAGACCTCAAGGAAATAGATACCTCGGGCAAGGCCGGACATGTCGAACTCTTGAAGCGGGGACTGGACCTTGAAGATGCGCACCACCTTGCCGGTCGGGTCCGAAACCCTGATCTCCCCTCGTTCATTGCCCTCCGGCAGCTTCACGTTGAAAGGGCCCTTCGTGGGGTTCGGGAAGAGAGCAACAAGCTCTTCTGCCGGTTTGCCCCAGCTCGCCATGCTTGACAGGCTGAACTCTGGCCGGTATTGCATCGACTTGGGTTCTCCATAGACGCAATCGGAGATCACCGCGTGGAACTCGGCACCTGGTTCGACGATGAAGCCCGGTTCCAGGTTGATCTCCTCTCCGGCATGGAAGGTCACGTTCGAGGTATAGGGAACGATGACAGGGCCCGGTGTTCCGGAGGTCACATTGCTACCAGCCGTGATGAAGGTCGATGCGTTCTCAAGGACGAGGCCGCTGAACGTGTAGTTCTGGAAGTAGAGGTGGTCCGGGCAACAGCTCTCCAGGATGCCGTTCAATACTTCTGCGGGCTGGTCGTACCATTCATCTCCCACCTCGTAGTACAAGGAGCTTTCAATGGCCTGCTGGCTTCCAGGATCGCAATTCCAGTACTCAAGCTCATAGTCGTACATGCCCGAAGGCAAATGCTGCCCAGCGTTATTCCTCCCCATCCATTGCAGCACAAAGTACTCTTGGTCGGCAAACTTCAGCCCGTTGGCATCGAACTCGTGGCGTTCGTACACGATGTCATTTGCCCCCCATCGGCTGCGGACCCAAAAGTTGATGCCGACCGCGTTCCAGATCTGCATTTCGAAGAACTTGACCGGGCAACACCAGTAATCATATGCCGTGGGCTCAAACTCATTGACAGGCGGTTCGCATGTTCCGGTATAACGGTTCTGCCAACAGACCCCGCAATTCGGAGGGCCAGGGCAAAAGGCATCGGCGAGCATAACATTCTGTACCGTGCCATTGCTCGTAGCGTCCAAGTCAGGAGCGCATGCGCTGGAGCAATACTCAGCACGGACAAAACTGACATCATCGACGAAAATGTAGTGCTGCCCGCACGCCTGAGCATTGCCGCCGGAGTTCATGTCGATGACCAGCCACTTGAAGGTCTCATTGAGATCTTCCGATACGTAGAAGGTTGTCGATACTCGGCTCCAACGATCAGCCGGGTAATTGTCAAGACTGATCGGAATGCTTGCGAGTTCCTTCACATGGGTCGGCGGGTCATAGGACATATAGTCCGAAGTACAGACATCGGAAACATTATTATTCGTGTTCTGATAGTCGAATTCATTGTTAGCTAGGAATATGCGCAAGTTCGACGTGCCGTCGAAGTAATAGCTCGAAGGCCGTATGAACATGCTCACCGTATAGAAACGCCGTTCCTGGAGATTGTTGTTCCCATACTCCTGCTGGATAAGCTCATAATCGTCCAGTCCGGCAAAACGATGCCCGCTATGCGCTGTTACCCCGATCGGGGCAACACCCGTTCTCATACCAACATTCGGATCGGATATTGGCGAGAATGGAGTTAAGTCATCGAAGTAATCAGGGGAATGTCCCCACACATGCTCTTCTGCCGGAGTATAGAGCTCGCCATTCGAGTGCCAGTTGGTCGCGTATCGGAACTGTGCCCATTCGATAAGTGGCCCCCAACTATCCTCAAAGCTTCCATTGGAGATTTGGTCCTGTCCGCGACACAGGCTGGCAAAGCCGGTGCTGATGCACAGCACGAGGCTTCCTACGACTCTTGTTCTCATGGTCTGGTCGTTCAAGAGGTTCGTCTGAAAGCCCGCTTAGCGCGAACCATTGCGGTTCTCCAAATCCCTCATTCGCTTTTCCAGTTCAATGATGTAGAGGGTCAATTCTTCCACCTTCTGCAGGAGCATTTGGTTTGACTTGACCAGGTCAACACCCGCCGTCTCGGCTTCCTGCGCAGAAGGGACATCGGGAAGGTGGCCGTGCGTTTTTATGAACTGCTCCACCTCGCGCAGCGGGCGCAGTTGATACTCCGGCGTGAACACGAAATCAGGCCAGTTCTCCACCAGCTTGACGCTGATCTTTTCCGTCAGGATGCCTTTCTCCACGAAGAGCGCATAGTCGTGATTGGGGATCTCCACGTCGCCGATGGCCACCCGACCGTCATCGAAGGTCATCAGCGGCGAGGGAGAATTGTAGTTCTGCATGATGTGACCCCGACCGGATTCATCGAGAGAGAAGGCATAGGCGAACGTGTTGTTCCGCAGCCAGATGGCGGAGCCTCCTGACGTAGAGGATACGAGCATTTTGGCCTCTGCTCCTGCATGATGGAAATGGAAGTCCGTCTCAGGACCATTCGTCCCAACGCCCAAACGGCCGGAAGCGCTGACCTGCATGCGCTCGGTATTGTTCGTCTTGATGATGAGCCCGGTCAGGTCCTTGGTCCCGAGCCATTGGCCGGACTCACCGAGCCAGTTGCCGGTCGTTGACCAGAAGTCGATAGGCGTACCTGTGAGCGTGTAGGGGAAAAGTTGTAGCGTGCCGGACGGATCGACTTTCAAATAGCCGCCCGTAGTCGAGGCGAGGCCGTTCAGCTTGACCCCGCCGCCTGCAAGGAGCCGCAAACGCTCTGTGGCGTTCGTTTTGAGCACAAGGTCCTTATTGTCCGAGGTGCCGAAGTATTGCGAGGCCGGATCGGTGCCCCCGTTGCCGACCATCGTCCAATCGCTCCGCTCCGGCTGGGTCAGTGTCGTGAGCTGGTTCTTCGTGCAGCCGTTCGCATCGGTCACCACCACCTTGTATTCCATGGGACCGAGATGGGAGCGATAGGCGGTCGTAGGCCCATCATCCCAGGCGTAGGCGTAAGGTGTGGTGCCACCGGAGGCGGTGACCTGCAGTGTGCCGTTGAAGCAATCGAAGCAACTGATGTTGTAGCTGTTCGGATACAAGGACTTGGTCAGCTCGCCGGTCAGGGCCAACGGCTGGGTAAGCGTGATCTCCTCCTCCACCCGCTCCCCGTTCGCCGCTGCCACGGTCACGTGGTAGTAGCCGGCGGCCAATCCGCTGATGTCCTCCGTGGTCGCCTTGTTGCTCCAGTCGATCTGGAACGGGGCGACCCCGCCCGTGATGGTCAGGTCGATCCAGCCGTCCTGGGCACCGTTGCAACTGATGTTATAGCCGTGATAGTTGCTGGCCGCGAGCGAGATCGAGAGGGTCAGCGGCGCTCCAGGTGCCGCATAAGCCATGTGGAACGGTAGAAGAACAAGGGCGAGCACCAACGAACGGCCGGGGTAGCGGTGGGATAACATGGTGAAGCATGGTCTATGAACTAAAGAACGCACCCGACCTCGGGCCATGCAACCATTTTCGACCAACAATAGCCTTGTTCGACCAAGTGACCCGGTCCTTCGCCTATGCCTATGCACGGCCGCGCGGAAGCCTCCGGAGCCCCTTCGTACCTTCGCGTTCCTTTATCCGGACCCTTTTTCTCCATGCTGGAACTCGCCTACCTGCGCGCCGACCGTGAGGATGCCCGCGCCCGCCTGAGCAAACGCAACATCGACGCCGACGCCCTGCTGGCGAAGGCCCTGGAGCTGGACGAGCACCGCCGCTCCACCCAGAACGCGCTGGACTCCCGGCTGGCCGAGCTGAACGAGCTGAGCCGCTCGATCGGCGAGCTGATGAAGGGCGGGAAGAAGGACGAGGCCGACGCCGCACGCGCACGGACCACCGACCTGAAGGCCCGCACCCAGGAGCTGAAGGAGGAGCTGGACGCTGCCGAGAAGGCGCTGCACGACCACCTCTGCACCATCCCCAACGCGCCCCACGCACAGGTGCCGCCCGGCCGCACGCCCGAGGACAACGTGACGGTGATGCAGGAAGGGGCCATCCCCGAGCTGCCCGCCGATGCGAAGCCGCACTGGGAACTGGGCGAGGAATACGACCTGCTGCACATGGACCTGGGCGTGAAGGTGACCGGCGCGGGCTTCCCCGTGTACAGCGGCCAGGGCGCCCGCCTGCAGCGCGCGCTCATCGCCTTCTTCCTGGACCAGGCCACGGCGGCGGGCTACCGCGAGATCATCCCGCCGCACCTGGTGAACGCGGCCTCCGCCTTCGCCACGGGCCAGCTGCCGGACAAGGAGGGCCAGATGTACCATGCCACGGTGGACGACCTCTACCTGATCCCCACCGCCGAGGTGCCCATCACCAACCTCTACCGCGACGAGATCGTGGACCGCGCCAAGCTGCCGGTGAGGCTGGTGGGCTACACGCCCTGCTTCCGCCGCGAGGCGGGCAGCTATGGGGCCCACGTGCGCGGCCTCAACCGCGTGCACCAGTTCGACAAGGTGGAGATCGTCCGCATCGAGGAGCCCGAGAAGAGCTACGCCGCGCTGGAGGAGATGGTGGCGCACGTGAAAGGCCTGCTGCGCGCGCTGGAGCTGCCCTACCGGCAGCTGCTGCTCTGCGGCGGCGACATGGGCTTCGCCAGCGCGATGACCTACGACATGGAGGTGTACGCCGCGGCCCAGAAGCGCTGGCTGGAGGTGAGCTCCATCAGCAACTTCGAGACCTTCCAGAGCAACCGCCTGAAGCTGCGCATGCGGGGCGACGACAAGAAGCCGCGCCTGGCCCACACCCTGAACGGCAGCGCGCTGGCCCTGGCCCGCATCGTGGCCGCGCTGCTGGAGAACAACCAGACGCCGGAGGGCATCCGCATCCCCAAGGCGCTGCAGCCGTACACCGGCTTCGACATGATCCGGAAATGGACCGCCGCGTAATGGCATCGGGCGTCCTGGCGTTATCGCTCTGCGGTGCGCAAACGGCCTGCCACCGGTCCGCCGACCCGGAACGCCTGACGGCGGCCGGCCTGCTCCGGCGATCGGTGGACAGCCTGCAGCACGCGCTGGACCGCACCGATACGCTCGCCCTGGCCCGCATGGAGGACCTGTTCGCCGCCGAGCGCGGCCGCCTTGAGACCCGTTTCCAGGACACCCTGGACGCCGCCACCGCCGCAGTGCTCGGCAACTACCACCGCGCGCTGGCACAAGCCTTGCCGCATGCGCTCGCCGACCGTGCCCGGCTGCGGCTCCACCTGGACAGCACCCGCGCCCGCATCGCCGACCTGGAGCACGACCTGCAGCACGCCGTGATGGACGCCGACGAGGAGGCCCTGGCGATCGACCGCGAGCGCCGCGACGTGCAGGCCCTGGAACAGGCGATGGCCGCGGTGGACGCCCGCATCGCCGCCGCCCGGCACGACCACGACCGCTACCGCCCCCAGGTGGATTCCCTGCTCAACACCCGGTGACCCCGCCATGATCCGCACCCTCCTTCTCCTCCTCGCGCTCCTCGGGTGCGCGCTGGCGCACGTGCAGGCCCAGCCCGGCACCGATGAGCAGCTGGCCGCCCAGTACCTCCAGCAGGGCGATTACGAGAAGGCGATCCTTTACTACGACAAACTCTACCGCAAGCAGCCCTCCGTATACTACTACGAGCAGCTCTACAAGAGCCGCACCGCGCTGAAGCAGTACGACGAAGCGGAGAAGCTGGTGAAGGACCAGCTGCGGCGCAGCAACGGCGACCCGCGGTTCCTGGTGGACCTGGGCGCGCTCTACCGCCTGGAAGGCGAGGAGGACCGCGCGAAGCAGCAGTTCGAGAAGGCCCTGAAGAACCTGAAGCCGGAGCAGGGCGCCATCCGCAACCTGGCCAATGCCTTCAGCAAGGTGAACGAGCTGGACCTCGCCCTGGCCACATACGAACGCGGGCAGAAGCTGCTGAAGAACGACGCCTACAACTTCCACTACGAGATCGCCAATCTGTACGCCGCGAAGAACGACCTGAACGGCATGATCGCGAACTACATGGACCTGCTGCAGGTGAACCCGAGCTACCTGCAGTCCGTGCAGAACGGGCTGGCACGCTACATCGACTTCACCGCGAAGGACACCCGCTCCGACCTGCTCCGCACCGAGCTGCTGCGCCGCATCCAGAAGGACCCGCAGAACACGCTCTTCCAGGAGATGCTGATCTGGATGTACCTCCAGCAGAAGGACCTCGCGAGCGCCTTCGTGCAGAGCAAGGCCATGGACAAGCGCTTCAACGAGGGCGGCCAGCGGCTGATGGACCTGGGGGACATCGCGGTGACGAACAAGGACTGGGCGACGGCCGCGAAGTGCTACGAGTACGTGGTGGCGCTGGGTTCCGCGGTGCCCAACTACGCCCAGGCCCGCCTCGGGCTGGTGAAGGCGATGGACGCCCGGGTGCTCGCACAGGCCGACCCGCCGCGCGCGGAGCTGGAGGAGCTGCAGCGCACCTATGGGACCACCCTGGCCGAGCTGGGACGCATGCCTTCCAACATCCGCCTGATGAGCGGCCTGGCGCACCTGAAGGCCTACTACCTCAACGACACCCCGGGCGCCATCGCGCTCTTGCAGGAGGCCATCGCCCTGCCCAACCTCGACCCGCAGAAGCAGGCCGGCCTCAAGCTGGAGCTCGGCGATGTGTACGTGCTCGCCGGCGACATCTGGGACGCCTCGCTGCTCTACTCGCAGGTGGACCTCGACTTCAAGCAGGAAGTGCTGGGGCACGAGGCCCGCTTGCGCAACGCCAAGGTGAGCTTCTACGCCGGTGACTTCCTCTGGTCCAAGGCCCAGCTGGACGTGCTGAAGGCGAGCACCAGCAAGCTGATCGCGAACGACGCGATGGAGCTCTCGCTGCTCATCACCGACAACCTGGGCCCCGACAGCAATACCGTGCCGCTGAGCTTCTTCGCCCGCGCCCAGCTGCTCAGCTTCCAGCACCGCTACGACGAGGCGCTGCGCACGCTGGACAGCCTCGACGCCGGCTTCCCCATGCACAGCCTGGGCGACGACATCCTTTACGAGCGCTACCGCATCGCTTACGCGCGCCACCAGTACCCGCAGGCCGCATCCTACCTGGAGAAGGTGCTGGAGCTCTACCCGAACGACATCCTCGTGGACAACGCGCTGTTCGACCTGGGCAGGCTCTACGAGACCGAGCTGAACGACAAGGAGAAGGCGAAGGCCTGGTACGAGAAGCTGCTCTTCGAGCAGAGCGGCAGCATCTTCGTGCCCGAGGCGCGCGAACGCTTCCGCCGCCTGCGGGGCGACCACGACAACCTGGACACGCCGGAGCAGAAGTTCCTCAACGGCGGCCCCCAATGATCATCTACAACGTCACGCTCAACGTCGACCTCGAGGTGCACGAGGAATGGGTGGAATGGATGCGGACCGTGCACATCCCCGACGTGATGGCCACCGGCCTCTTCCTGGAACACCGCTTCTGCCGCGTGCTCGCCGACGACGATGGCGGTGTCACTTACGCGGTGCAGTACACCTGCACGGACATGGCCACCTATGAGCGCTACCGCGACGAGCACGCCCCACGCCTGCAGGCTGAGACGCAGCGGCAGTACGGCGGCCGGTTCGTCGCCTTCCGCACCCTGCTCGAAACGGTGTGATGCACGTCCGCGCCAAGAAGCACCTGGGCCAGCACTTCCTGAAGGAGGACGGCATCGCGCAGCGCATCGCCGAGGCCCTCACCCGCTTCGGCGGCTACCGCGACGTGCTGGAGATCGGCCCCGGCACCGGCGCGCTGACGAAGCACCTCGTCGACCGCCCCGACATCCGGCTCACCTGCATCGAGCTGGACCGCGAGGCCGCCGCGCACCTGCACGCCGCCTACCCCGCGCTGCACCTCATCGAGGGCGACTTCCTCCGCATGGACCTCGCGCGCATCGGCGAGGGCCCGCTGGCAGTGATCGGCAACTTCCCGTACAACATCAGCACGCAGATCGTCTTCAAGGTGCTGGACCACCGCGACCGCGTCAGCGAGGTGGTGGGCATGTTCCAGAAGGAGGTGGCCGACCGCCTGTGCGCCGGCCCCGGCAGCCGCACCTACGGCATCAGCAGCGTGCTGGCGCAGGCCTGGTACACCATGGAGCCGCTGTTCACCGTGGAACCGGGCTCGTTCATCCCGCCGCCCCAGGTGCGCAGCGCGGTGATCCGCATGCAGCGCAACGGCGTGGAGCGGCTCCCCTGCGATGAGCGGCTCTTCGTCCAGCTGGTGAAGACCGCCTTCAACCAGCGGCGCAAGACCCTGCACAACGCCCTGAAGGGCTTCGCCCCGCTGGACCGCGTGCCCGAGCCCTTCGCGGGCCGGCGCGCCGAGCAGCTGTCCGTGGCCGATTTCATCCTGCTGGCCCAGGCCTGCACGGCCCCGGGGAGCAGCGCCGCTTCGTAGTTTCGCCGGCCGACCGGCATCCCGCCCGGTGCGGCCCTGCTCGTGGCCTTCAAGCTCAGCAAGATCAACCTGGAGCGCATCCAGGAAAACGTGGCCCAGCGCCGCGACGAGGCCCTGCTGACCGAGGTGGGCGAGATGCACCCGGCCGACATCGCCGAACTGCTCGACCGCCTCGACCTCGAGGACGCCCGCTACCTCTTCGAGCGCCTGGAGCCCGAGGTGGCCGCCGACGTGATCCTGGAGGTGCCCGAGGACCGGCGCGACGCCCTGCTGGAGAACTATACCGGCAAGGAGATCGCCGAGGAGCTGATCGAGCACATCGACTCCGACGACGCCGCCGACGTGATCGCCGAGCTGCCCGAGGAGGTGCAGGAGGAGGTGCTCGCCAACATCGAGGACACCGAGCAGAAGAGCGAGATCACCGAGCTGCTCACCTACGATGAGAACACCGCCGGCGGCCTCATGGCCAAGGAGCTGGTGAAGGTGAACGTGTCCAGCACCATGCTCGAGTGCGTACGCGAGCTGCGCAAGCATGCCGAGGAGATCGACAACGTGTACGTGATCAACGTGGTGGACGACCACAACCGGCTGGTGGGCAACATCGCGCTCAAGCAGCTGCTGGTGACCCCGCTGCGCACGCCGGTGAAGGAGGTGTACGACCCCGACGTGGTGAGCGTGAAGGCCGACACCGACGGCGAGGAGGTGGCGCGGCTGATGGAGAAGTACGACCTGATCGTGATGCCCGTGGTGGACGACCGCGGCCGCCTCGTGGGGCGCATCACCATCGACGACGTGGTGGACACCATCCGCGAGGAGGAGACGGAGGACGCGCAGAAGATGGCCGGCATGGAGGCCCTCGAATACTCCTACAGCAACAGCAGCCTGCTGGAGATGGTGAAGGCCCGCATGGGCTGGCTCATCGTGCTGTTCATCGGCGAAAGCTTCACCGCCACGGCCATGGGCTTCTTCGAGGACCAGATCGCGAAGGCGGTGGTGCTCGCGCTCTTCGTGCCGCTGATCATCTCCAGTGGCGGCAACACCGGCTCGCAGGCCAGCACCCTCATCATCCGCGCGCTGGCCCTCGGCGACGTGAGCGTGGGCGAATGGTGGCGCATCTTCCGGCGCGAGGTGAGCGTGGGCCTCATCCTGGGCGTGTCCCTGGGCATCATCGGCTTCGTGCGCGTGGCCATCTGGAGCCAGTTCGTGGACATCTACGGGCCGCACTGGGTGCGGATCGGGATCGCGGTGGGCATATCGCTGATCGGCGTGGTGCTGTGGGGGAACCTCGTCGGCTCGCTCTTCCCCATGGTGCTGAAGCGCCTGGGCATGGACCCCGCGGTGTCCTCCGCCCCCTTCGTGGCCACCGTGGTGGACGTCACCGGACTGGTGATCTACTTCACCATCGCTTCCGTGTTCCTCGCCGGCATCCTGCTGTGACCATCGCCTTCATCGATACCGTGCATCCCGTGCTGGCCGAGCGCCTCACCGTGGCCGGGCACACCTGCCTGGACCTCAGCGGCGACGACCTTCCCACCCTGAAGCACAAGCTCCGCGAAGCGGGGGGCATCGTGGTCCGCGGGCGCGTGCTCCTGGACCGGGCGCTGCTGGACGATGCCCGTGATCTGCGCTTCATCGCCCGCGCCGGGTCGGGCCTGGAGAACATCGACCGCGCCTATTGCGCGCAGCGGGGCATCGCGCTCTACAACTCGCCGGAGGGCAACCGCGACGCCGTGGCCGAGCACGCGATCGGCATGCTGCTGGCCCTGCTGCGCCATCTGCCGCGCGTGGACGCCGAGGTGCGCAGCGGCCGCTGGGAACGCCGGGCCAACACCGGGCACGAGCTGAACGGCAGCACCGTGGGCATCATCGGCTTCGGCCAGATGGGCTCCGCCTTCGCGCAGCGGCTGCGCGGCTTCGACGTGCGCACGATCGCCTACGACAAGTACAAGCAGGGCTTCGGCACCGATGCCGTGGAGGAGGTGGGCCTCGACGACCTGTTGGAGCGCAGCGACACCATCAGCCTGCACCTGCCGCTCACCCGCGAGACCACCGGCCTGGTGGATGCGGCCTTCCTCGCGCGCTGCGCGAAGCCCGTCCGCCTGATCAACACCGCGCGCGGGCCCATCGTGGACACCGCGGCGCTGCTGGACGCCATCGACGCGGGCACGGTGCTGGGCGCCTGCCTGGACGTGCTCGAGTTCGAGGAACGCTCGCTGCTCGGCCTGCGCAACGACCCGGCCGGGGCCGGCATCCTCCAGCGCCTCCATGCCTGCGACCGCGTGCTCCTCTCGCCCCACATCGCCGGCGTGACGCATGAGAGCTATTTCAAGATGGCGAACATCCTCGCTGACAAGATCCTGCAGGACCTCGCCGATGGGGAATTGTAAGCCCGCCTACCTTGTGACGGCCTTGCTCCCGGTGTGCATCGGGCTGGGCTGCACCAACACCGATCCCGACGTGCGTCCTGAGGTCCATGGCCACCGCGGCTGCCGCGGGCTCCTGCCGGAGAACACCGTGCCGGCCTTCCTGAAGGCCGCCGAGCTCGGCTGCGACTGGCTCGAGATGGACGTGGTGATCACCGGCGACGGCGCGGTCCTGGTGAGCCACGAGCCCTGGATGGAGCACCGCATCTGCCGCACCGCCGAAGGGGACGCCATCACCGCCCAGCAGGAGCGCGCGTTCAACATCTACCGGATGCCGCTGGCGGAGGTGCAGGACTTCGACTGCGGCAGCGCCCGCCATCCGGACTTCCCCGACCAGCGGAACAGCGACCTGCACAAGCCCACGCTCGCCGAGGTGGTCGAAGCCGTGGAGAACGAGGCGATGGTGAACGGCTGGGGCCTCCAGAACTACAACATCGAGATCAAGAGCGAGCCCTCGCTCTACGACGTCTACCAGCCCCGGCCGCAGCCCTTCGCGGAACGGGTGCTCGCCGCGATCGACTCGCTGGGCATCGATGGCCAGTGCGTCATCCAGAGCTTCGATCCCGCCGTGCTCGAGGCTGTGCACACGCTGTCGCCCGACATGCCCACCGCCCTGCTGGTGGACAACACCGCCGGGCTGGAGGCGAACCTGCAGCGCCTGTCCTTCACCCCCACCTACTACAGCGCGGACCTTCCCCTGGTGGACGCCGCCCTGGTGAAGGCCCTGCGGGCGAAGGGCATCCTCCCCCTGGTGTGGACGGTGAACGAGCCCCGCGACATGGAGCGCATGATCGCGCTCGGCGTGAACGGCATCATCACCGACCGGCCGGACCGCCTGATCGCGCTCGAGGAAGGACGGGGCGACTAGCCGGCTATTTCAGCACGTAGCGCGCGGTGGTGCGCGAGCGCTGCTCGATCAGCACCTCCTTGCCTTCGGTGAGGCGGGCCAGCGTGGCCTCGTCGTGGTGGCGCACGGTGAGCAGCTCGCAGCCCTCGTTGTAGCGCACCTCGTACTCGGCCCGCAGCTCCTCCACCAACTGGCGGGAACGCGGCGTGTCGTCCACGGCCACGGTGAAGGCCACCGCGCTGTTCTGCATCAGGTCGATGCGCACGTTGCGCTGCGCGAACCGCTTGAAGATGCCGCTCAGGTTCTCCTCCACGATGAAGCTCAGGTCGTGGGGGGTGATGCTGATGAGCAGCTGCTTCGGCTTCACGATGAAGGACGGGATGAGCGTGTCGTGGTCCGTGGCCTCGCTGATGGTGCTGCCCTTGGCCTTGAGGTCGATGAAGGAGCGCACGTAGAGCGGGATGTGCTTGCGCTGCAAGGGCTGCAGCGTGCGCGGGTGAATCACGCTCGCGCCGAAGTAGCTCAGCTCGATCGCCTCCTTGTAGCTGATGTGCTCCAGCAGGCGCGTGTCGGGGAAGCGGTTCGGGTCGGCGTTGAACATCCCGGGCACGTCCTTCCAGATGGTGACGCTCTCGGCGTCGAGCAGGTAGGCGAAGATGGCCGCGCTGAAATCGGAGCCTTCGCGGCCCAACGTGGTGGTGTACCCGTCCGCCGTGCGGCCGATGAAGCCCTGCGTGACGATGCGCACCGGCTTCTTCGGCGCCCGTTCCAGGAGCCCGGCCGCCTGCTTCGACGACGTCTCCCAGTCCACGCTCGCGGCGCGGTGCCGCGCATCGGTGCGCACGATGGCGCGGGCGTCCACCCACGTGCTGCCGATGCCGACGGCCGCCAGGTGCGCGCTCACGATCAGCGTGCTCCACACCTCGCCCAGCGACACGATCTGGTCGTAGTAATGGTCCACGTCCCGCGTCACCGGCTGCTTCAGCATCGCGCGCAACGCATGGAAATGGTCCTCCAGCGCACGGACCGCCACCACATCGTCCGGGGCGACCTCCTGCAACACCTCGCGGTGGCGCTTCTCCAGCTGGTCCACGTTCGCATGGGTGTCGCGCCCGTCGGCATAGGCCCATACCGTTTCCTCCAGCGCGTTGGTGGTCTTGCCCATCGCGCTCACCACGATCACCAGATCGTCCAAGGAGAAGTGCTTGAGCACTTCCGCCACATTGCGGACGCCTGCCGCGTCCTTTACGCTCGCCCCCCCGAATTTGAAGACCTTCATCCCCCCCCGTTTTTTAGTTGTGGGCGCGAAGATGCGGAAGCGCGATCACTTGGAAGCCATCGCGCCCTTCGCCGAGGAGCGACCGTAATTCCTCCAGCGCGATGATGCCGGTGACCCGCACGCTCCCCGCTCCGGCGCCGACGGGCCACACCCGGTCGAAGCGCGCCAGCAGCTCCTGATGCGTCGCGGGGATCCGCGCATAGACCTGGATCCGTTCCTCACCGCCGGCGAGCACGGGCGCCTGCGGACCCGCTTTCGCATACCCGTAGCCGCCTCCGCGGCAGAGCTGCTGCACGTCGCTGAGCACGGCCAGGCCGGTGGGCAGCTTGCCGGCGCCCTTGCCCTGGAGCACATGGATGCCCGAGTGCGCGCCTTCGATCCGCACCGCGTTGTACTCGTCACGCACGAACGCGAAGGCCTCGTCCGCCGCGACGAACGTGGGCAGCACATGGGCCGCAAGCCCACCGGTGCACCGGTAGGCCGAGGCCACGAGCCGCACCTTCCAGCCATGCTGTGCGCCGAAGGCGAGGTCCTCCGTGCGCAGCCCTTCGATGCCGTGCCGCAGCAGGTCGCGCGGCCGCACCAGGGTACCGAAGGCGTGGGCGATGAGGATCACCAGCTTGTAGCGCGCGTCGTCGCCGCTGAGGTCCGAGGAGGGATCCGCCTCGGCGAAGCCCGCCTCCTGGGCCTCGCGCAGCGCCGCTTCCGGTGAGCGCCCCTCCTCCATCCGCGTGAGGATGTAGTTGGTGGTGCCGTTGAGGATGCCGTCGATGCGCCGCACGTCCTCCCCGCTGAAATGCGTCTCCAGCGCACGCAGCACGGGGATGCCCGCGGCGCAGGACGCCTCGTAGAGCAGCGACCGGCCCGTGGCGCGCTGCAAGGCGATGAGCCCGGCCAGGTTCTCGGCCACCACCCGCTTGCTCGCGGTGATGGCGTTGCGGCCCGTGGTGAGCGCATGCGTGATCACCTCGAGCGCGAGCACCGGATCATTGGTGAGCTCCACGATGGCGCGCACCTGGTCATCGCCGAGGATGTCCAGCGCCTCGTACGTCAGGCTCGCATCGCCGATGGCGCGCTCGCGTCCGCGCTGCTTCACGCACACGTGCTTCACGTGCGCGGCGGTGCCACCGTTGGCGTTCAGCAGCTCCAGGAACCCCTGGCCCACGCAGCCCAGGCCGAAGGTGCCGATGGTCAAGCGGTCGTCGCTCATCTTACGCGGGGATCTTTTCGGTGGACCGTTCCTTGACCTTCGCCAGCGCCTGCCCGAGGTCCGCGATGAGGTCGTCGGGATGCTCCAGGCCGATGCTGAGGCGCACCAGGCTGTCGTGGATGCCGGCCGCGCGGCGCGCATCGCGCGGCACGGAGGCGTGCGTCATCCGGCCGGGCACGCACACGAGGCTCTTCACCCCGCCCAGGCTCTCGGCGAGCGTGACCAGGGCCGTGTGCCCCACCAGCTCCACCGCGTGCTCTTCACGGTCGTCCTTCAGCCAGAAGCTGATGACGCCGCCGAACTGTCCGCCCGCATTCTGCGCACGCGCCACGAGGTGGCCGGGGTGCGAGCGGAGCCCGGGGTAGTTCACACCCGCCACGTCCGGATGCCCGTGCAGGAACTCCGCCACCCGTTGCGCGCTCGCGCTGATGCGCTCGTAGCGCAGGTGCAGCGTCTGTGCGCCGCGGATCGCCAGCCAGCTGTCCTGCGGGCCCAGCACCGCGCCCGTGGCGTTCTGGATGTAGCGGATGCGCCGACCGAGCTCCTCGTCCTTCACAACGATGCCGCCGCCGATCACGTCGCTGTGGCCGGCGATGTACTTGGTGATGCTGTGCAGCACGATGTCGGCGCCGAGCTTCAGCGGTTGCTGCGCCACGGGCGAACAGAAGGTGTTGTCCACGAGCAGCAATGCCCGCGCCGCCTGGGCGATGGACGCGATGGCGCGGATGTCGCTCACCTTCAGCGTGGGGTTCGTCGGCGTCTCCAGCCAGATGAGCCGTGTCCGCGGGGTGATCGCCTCGAGCACGCTGGCCACATCGCTGGTGTCCACGTGCTTCACCGTGATGCCGAACCGGTCGTAGATGGTGTGCAGCGCCCGGTAGGTGCCGCCATAGATGTCGTCCACGGCCACGACCTCGTCGCCGCTGCTGAGCAGCTTCAGCACCGCATCCACCGCGGCGAGGCCGCTGCTGAACGCGATGCCGCGCGTGCCGCCCTCCAGGGCCGCCAGCAGCTCCTCGAAGGCCTGGCGCGTGGGGTTGTTGGTGCGGCTGTAATCGAAGCCCCGGTTGACGCCGGGCGCTTCCTGCTCGAAGGTGCTCGTCTGGTAGATCGGCACCGACACGGCGCCGGTGAGCGGGTCGTGCGGGAGCGTGTAGAGGATGGCGGTCTCTGTTCGCATGTCTTCTGGTCGTTTTGTGTGTTCGTGTCATCGATGGCTCGACGCACCACGCCAGAAAAGCTTCCGGGAACGGACCGCTGCAAAAAGCGAACGGTCTCCTCCGGACAAGCCAGAAGAGACCGTTCAAGGTCGTTTTCCGACTTATCTCTCCCCGGCGATGCCGGGGCAGGATGTGGCACCGATGTCCCGACGGAGCGGGACCGGTTGCCAAGGTTTCACAGGGCCTGGACCCTCCACCTTTCTGGATAAGTGCTGTCGTTGAAAGAACGCGGCGCAAATCTATGGGGCAGGCGCCGAACATCTCCAAATCCATGGTGCATTTTCCTCGGAAGGCCTTGTCCGGAGCGGGTTCCCGAAAATCACCGCTCGCGCGATCGCTCCACCGTTCACGCGATCGCACGCATCCGCACCGGCGTTCCGCCCGGAGCTTCGATGGACCAAGCCGAACGCCATGCGCCTCCATCCCGCCCTTCTGCCGGTGCTGCTGTCACCCCTCCCGCTCCACGCGCAATGGCAATGGGCACAGGCCCTGCAGAGCAGCACACCGGACGGCTACGAGTACGGGCATGCCTGCGCCGTCGGCCCGGACGACGCCCTGCTGGTGGCCGGCCTGTGGCGGAACACCGCACGGTTCGGTGAGATCGCGTTCAGCGATGCGGACGATCCCAGCGTGATGCACGGCTTCGTCGTGCAATACGATCCGTCCGGCGCCCTGGCGTGGGCGCATGACCTCACGACCACGGACGCAAGCCCGATCGCGCACATCGATGCGGACGTGGACGCCGCCGGGAACGTGTTCGTCGGAGGTGACTTCCGTGACAGCCTGCTGGTGGACGGCATAGCGATGGCCGGCCTCGGTGGCGCGCCCGACCGCCGGCTCTATTTCGTGGTCAAGTTCACCGGCACGGGAGGCTTCCTCTGGGGCACGGTGCTGGAGATCGCCCCGGCCACCGGCGAGCTCGGCGCGCTCGACGTGGACGCGGCGGGCGACGTGTGGGCCGTGGGCCACGACGGCAGCCAGCAGGGACACATCCTCAAGCTGAGCGGCGCGGACGGCAGCATCCTGGTGCACCACACCACGACCGGCGCCAGCAGCTATGTGAACGATGTGAAGACCGATGCGGCGGGGAACGCGTACGTCCTGGGGTTCGCGAACAACGACTTCGTCATCGGGGGTGTCACCTGCCCCCACAACACGGACCTCGGCCCTTCCACCTCGCAGTGGATCGGCAAGTTCGACGCGGGCGGGACGCCCTTGTGGTTCCATGTGCCTTCGCAGGGCGGCCAGGGGTTCGCGCCGTACCCCGAAGGCAACATCGCCGTCACGCCCGACGGCACCGTCTTCAGCGATGCGCGCAAGCTGATGCGCTTCGGCGATGACACCATCAGCACGGGATCGCCCGGGCTCCGCGGGATCTATGCGCTGGACACCGATGGCCAGCTGCTCTTCGCGCGCCGGGCGAACACCACGAGCGGCCTCTACTTCCTGGAAGCGATCGGCACGGCGGACGGCGACGCGATCTTCCTCGGCCATTTCAACGGCGTGGCCACCGTGGACCTCGTGGACACCACCATCACCGTGGAGCCGGCCGGCAATTCGCTCCTGCTCGTGCGCTACGATGCCACCGGCGCGACCACCGGCGTGAAGGCCGGTCCCCACATCACCGAAGCACGCGGCATCGGCCTGGACCTGGACGGTGATCCCGTGGTCTGCGGGTCCTTCTCCCTGACGCCTTCGTTCGACGGCCTTCCGCTCGATGGGGATTGGGACCTGTTCGCGTTGCGCGCGGACCGTACGACCACCGGATGGAGCGGGCACGGCCGTACCGCCGCACCGATGGCCTGCCCGAACCCCGCGCGCGATGCCGTCCGGCTCTCCGGCTGCCCATGGGGTCCGGTCCAGCTCGACGTCATGGACGAGCTGGGGCGATGCCTGCTGCACACCG
>JAFDZF010000169.1 GCA_018267055.1 Bacteroidota bacterium | reverse complement strand
GTAAACGCTGACCCCGATGGTCCAGGCGGTCATGGATCCGGTGGTGGCCCGGGCGAGGAACATGTTCACGTTGCCGGAGGCGGGGACGATCAGTTTGCGCCAGAGGTCTCCGCCTACATAGGCGGCATCGGCCTGCAGCCAGGGGGTCTCCTCTTGAGCGAAGACATAGTTGATGGCGGTGTAACCGATGGAGTCATTGATCAGAGCGGCAGTGCAAGGGGTTTCTTGCGCTCCTCTGTACGCCATGGCGGCCAGGGTCTGGCCTTGCACGCAGAGGGTGAAGTAGGCTCCGGAGGTCCGCGAGGTCTCATCCCAGACGCGCAGGTAGAGCTTGTTGCCCGGGGTGTAGCTGTTGGCCTCCACACTGGGCATGGTGGCGCTCGTGCCGGCTCCGCCCACGGCGCATTCGATCAAACGGAAGGGACCGGCAGCGGAGGGAGCTTCATAGATGGCCATGGCCCCATTGCTGAGGGCGGGAGTGTTGGCCGTACTGCTCAAAAGAGTGAAGCGGTAGCAGGTGACCGCGACGTGAGGGTCCAGGCGGAACCAGACATCATTGGCGGGATTGGGGGCGCTTGGCGGGAGGTCCATGAAATTGCCGCATACAGGAGGCGGGACCAGGGAGGCGGATGTGGAGGTGCTGCCGGCCAGGGTGAAGTCGTTAGGGGAAGCGGTATTGACGGTGCCGGAGGCGGCGCATCCGGTGCTTGAGAGGGGGCTGAGGATCCCTGCGGTATTGGTGCAGGTCAAGGAAGGCGAGGAGTCCGAGGGGTCGTCCCGGAGGGCGGATTGTGCGGCCGAACGAAGGGGCAGCAGGAGAAGGCAAAGCAGGACCGAGCACCATGTGCTCCACTGCTTGCACGATTCACTGCGCGCGGGCCGTCTTGGCGTCATGATGCTCTTAACGCTTCATGAGCTGTGCGGTGCCGATGGCGCGTCCATCGGCGGTGACGACCTGCACGAAATAGGCGCCAGCGGCCAGGGGGCTCACATCCAAGGGATAGCGGAGCGCTCCGTGCTCGGCGGTGGTGAACTCGGTGTGCAGGGCGCGTCCCACGGCATCGGTGATCAGCACCATGACAGGCCCGGAAGCGGGGATGTCCATCAGTAGTTCGACCCGGCCGGTGGTGGGGTTGGGGAAGAGCAGGGGATGCCCGGACCGGTCGTCCATGAAGGCCACCACGATGTCGCTGTGTGCGAAGCGGCCGTCACGGTCCACCTGGCGGAGGCGGTAGTAGTTGGCGCCAGGGAAGGGGTGCTGGTCGGTGAAGTGGTAATCGATGCGGCTTTGGGAGTTGCCGGCGGCCTCCACCGATCCGATGTCGGCGAAGGTCTTGGCATCGGGGCTGCGCTCGATGATGAAGTGGCTGCTGTTGCTTTCCGATGCGGTGGCCCAGGTCACCTCGATCACGGGTCCTTTCGCCTGCGCATCGACGGAGAGCAGCTCCACGGGGAGGATCAGATCGGTGCAATTCACCAGATTGCTGGTAGGGACACCGGAGGTATTGGTGTATTGCGTCCACCGCATCTCATAGGCCACATTGCCGAGGGTGTCGTTGGCATGGACCAAGGCGATGAGGTAGGCATGGTCGGCCTGTACGGAAAGCGGGGAGAGCCAACCCCAGCCGCCGGGGCCTTCCTGGGTGACGCCATTGAGCCCGGGCTGCAGGCCGGTGGAGGCATAGCGCCGGGCACTGCTGCAACGTATGGGCTGTCCGGGAGGTGCGCAGATGCCGTCGGCATTGATGTGCGGCGCGGAAGGCATGTAGGTGATGGGGCCCGCATCCCAGATGGCGAAGTCGAGGTCCTTGGTGGCGGTGCCGACCTTTCCATTGAACCAGAAGGCGACGGTGCCGTCCTGGACAGGTCGGAAGAGGAGCCAGGCGATGCCATTGTCCTCTGTGGAAAGGCAGCCCATGTTGGCGGCCGTCAGGTCATACCGGTTGCCGGGTTGGAGCGTGCCCGTCACATTGCCGAACTCCGAATTGGGGGTGCATACGGTCGTAGCACCCAGGCAGTCGGTGACCGGAGGTGCCAAGGGTTGGCACGCATTGTTCAGGGTGAACGTATACTGCGGTGGTGGTTGAGGGCCGGCCACTGGTCCTCCACTGGTATAGGTCCAGAGCGGGGTGGGATCCCCCAGCCGGTACACTTCGCGGGTGCAATCCCCGCTCGTGCCTGCGTTGTAATATTCGAAGAAAACGGAGGCCCCTGCGGGGATCGTGATCAGGAATATCTCATCCGGATTACCCGTGGTGGCGTATGTAGTGGTGCTGCCTCCATTGATGGTCACATCCATGTACTGGGTGCCGTTGGGGTACTGGGCGGAGAGGTCGATGAGGTAGAAGCAGGACCCGGCGGGGGGGATGGGCTCGGAGATGCAGAGGGAGAAGTTGCCTTGGGCGGAGCTTCCCTGCGCCCAGGCGCGGACGTAGTAGGTCTGTCCGGGGACCAGCCCGGTGCGGATGATGCGCGCGCCGTTGCCGGCGCCTTGGTCGGCATCGCACTCGATCAGGGTGAACCGGCCGTTGCATCCGTTGCCGCCGGTGGTGTAGAGGGCCATGGCGGGGTCGGCGGGGAAGCCTGCTCCGGTGGAGGCTTCGATGAAGACGGTGCCGCTGGGTGGTGCGACGAAGGAATACCAGACATCCCTGGAGCTGCCGTCGAAGCCGCCGCAGGGAGGCATGGGTATGCCCGGGGTATTGCAGGCGTCGAAGTTGCCTCCGGGCCCTGGGGTGACCGGACAGGAGACGTTGAAGGGGAGGGGTGTGGCGCCGCAGGGTTGGCTATTGGCCGGGGGGGTAGGGTCTGAGGTGAATGGTTCGATCCATCGGAACCGGAACTGTCCATAGCGCCGCACCTGTGCCTGAGCGGACTTGAGGGAGTGGAACCGGACATACAGGGTGGCTCCCGCGGGCAGGCATTTGAGCGAGAGGTTGGTCGCCGTGGGGGTGATGTTGGGGAGGGTTCCTTGGAAGGCCCCGACCTGCCTGAAGGTGGTAGGGGCGGTGCAGTTGGAAGCCAGGTAAACGCTGACCCCGATGGTCCAGGCGGTCATGGATCCGGTGGTGGCCCGGGCGAGGAACATGTTCACGTTGCCGGAGGCGGGGACGATCAGTTTGCGCCAGAGGTC
>JAFDZF010000168.1 GCA_018267055.1 Bacteroidota bacterium | reverse complement strand
GATGGTGAGGTCCTGGAGGTTCACCGGCAGCGGCGTGCAGCCCACCGCCGGGCTGGCCACGAACTGTGCGATCGGGGCCGGGTGCACGCGGATGTCCGCCTCGGCCGTATCGCGGCAGCCGAAGGCCGAGGTGGCCACGAGCCGCGGGTGGAAGACCACATCCGAGAGCCCTTGGTTCAGATAGGTGTGCGCGGCATGCTGGAGCGCGCCCCCCCCGCCATCCCCGAAGGTCCAGAGGAAGCCGGTCGCGCCGCTGCTCACGTTCACGAAGTGCGGGTCGAAGGGCGAGCAGCCCACGCTGTCCGCGGCGAACGCGGCGACCACCTGCGGGAACACCTCCACCTGGGCGGTGGCGGTGCTGGCGCAACCGTGGGCCGACAGCGCGGTGAGCGTGATCGGGTAGGTGCTCGGCCCGGGGCCGAGGAAGTTGTACCACGTGTGGGCATGCGTGGCCGCCAGCACGTCGGAGGCCTGGCCGTCGCCGTATGTCCAATGGTAGGTCGCCGCGCCCTGCGAGGTGTTCACCAGGTCCGCCGTCAGCGGATGGCAGCCGCTCACCTGCGTCACGCTGAACTGAGCCGTGGACACCGGGAACACGCGCACGCTCTCATAGGTGGTGTCGGAGCAGCCGAACGCGTTCGTCGCGATCAGCCTCACCGGGAAATCCACCACCGCCGTCGTGGCGTTCACATAGGTATGCGTCGGCGAAGGCCCGCTGCCGCTGCTCCCATCACCGAAGTCCCACTGGTAGTTCACCGCGCCGAGCACGCTCGGGAAGGTCACCGGGAGCGGTGAGCAGCCGCTGTCGGGCTGCGCCGTGAAGGCGAAGTTCGGCGCGGGATAGACGATGATGCTCTGCTGCGTGGTGTGCGAGCAGCCGGCCCAGGAGGTCGCCGTCAGCGTCACCGTCAGCGTCTGCAGCACGAACGTGTTGTTCACGTACACGTGTTCGGGCGAGACCGCGCTGCTGGTGGTGCCGTCACCGAAGTCCCAGAGGTAGCTGCCGGCGCCGGTGCTCAGGTTGGTGAAGTGCACATCGAGCGGAGCGCAGCCCGGAATCGCGTCGTGCGTGAACATCGCCAGCACCGTCGGCGAGACGGTCACCTGCAGCGTGGCCGTGTCGGTGCAGCCGAAGGTGGTGCCCGCCACCAGCCGCACCGTGCGCATGCTGTCGGCCGTGCCGGGGTTCATGTACGTATGCGTGGGATCGGTGGCGTTGCTCGTCGCCCCGTCGCCGAAGTACCAGATGTAGTTCACCGCGCCCGTGCTGGTATTGGTGAACACCACGTTCATCGGCGAGCAGCCCGTGACGGGAGCCGCCGTGAGGCCCGCGACCGGCTTCGCCTCCACGGTCACCGGCAATGTGCCCGTGCCGCTGCAATACGGCGTGGTGGTCGTCAGCGTCACCGTGTAGGTGCCCGGGCCCGCATACAAGTGGCTGGGCGACCGCACGCTGTCGACCGCGCCATCCCCGAAGTCCCAGAGCCATTCGACCACCGGGTTCCCCGGGGCGGTCACCGTGAGGTCCGTGAACGCCGCCACCGCGCCCACGCAGACGTTCTGCGTGCCGATCACCGGCTGCGGCAGGGCATACACGTGCACCGGGTGCGTCGCGGAATGGCGGCAGCCCTCGTTGTTGAACGCCGTGAGCGTGATGGTGTAGTCGCCCACCGTGGCATAGGTGTGCGGCGGGGGATCGAACTGCGTGTCGGTGGTGCCATCGCCGAAGTCCCAGAGGTAGGTCACCCCGTTGATCGAGGTGTTCGTCGGGTCGGTCGTCAGCGTCACGCAGGCCGCGTCCTGGTCCAGCGTGAACTGGGCCGTGGGGCTCGGCAACACCTCCACCTGCACGGACGCCGTGTCCGAACAGCCGGCCGTGGCCCCCTGGATGCTCGCCGTGTACCGCACGGTGTAGATGCCCGGCGTGTTGTAGGTGTGCGCCTGGTTCCCCGCACCGGTCCACTGGAAGCCGGCGCCTTCGCCGAAATCCCATTGGTAGTAGTTCGCGCCGCCGGTGGTGGTCTGGGTGAAGTTCACCGTGCCGCCGGCGCAGACCGGCGTGGGCGTGGCGGACAGCGTCACGCTGGGCGGGGGCACGATGTTGATCGTCACGTAGGCCGTGTCCACGCCGCAGTAGTTGCTGTCCAGCAGCATCACATCATAGCTCCCGATCGCGGGGTAGGCGATGGTGCGCGGGAAGGTGGGCGGCCACGGGTTCCAGTCGATGATCGAGTCGTGGCCGGCGCCCCAGTAGTCGCCGAAGTCCCAGTACTCGTAGCGCTGGTAGATGTTGCCTTGCTGCAGGCAGTTGCGGTCGGTGGTGTTGAGGAAGGTCACCTGGTTGTCCGGCCAGCACAGCAGCGTCGCGCTCGGCGTGATGTTCGCGCTGTCGATGTCCCATACCCGGATGGGGTTGAACGTGGCGATGCTGGGGCCGCCCTGCAGCGTGTTGCAGGTGTTATAGGCCGTCAGGCGCACCGTCGTTTCGCAGCTCACCGTGCCGGGCATGTAGGTATGCGTGATCGTCTGGCCCAGGTTGGTATGGTCATAGGTCTGGGTGGCGCTGGCATCGCCGAAATCCCAGATGAAGACCGTGTTGGGCGAGGTGTTCGTGCTGCTGTTGATGAAGTCCACCGCCTGTGGGGCGCACACCTGCGTGAGGCCGCCCACGGGGATCTGGATCGAGGCGCTCGTGCTCTGCTCCATGATCACCGTGCCGGTGATGACGCAGCCGCCGATGGCCTCGGTGAACGTCACGGTGTACTCGGCCACGGCGGACGCGTACACGTGGCTCACGCTCTGCGGCGGGGCCAGCGATACCCCGGTGTAGCCCGGCGAGCCGTCGCCCCAGTCGATCATGAACGGACCGATGGTGGACGGCGAAGCGATCAGCAGCGTGAAGTTGGTGCCCGAGCAGCTGTACCACACCGGGTTGGCGCTGGGCGCACCGTAATAATCATAGAGCTGCGGGCATTGCGCCGTCGCCACGGCCGACAGGAGCAGACCGGGCAGCGTCAGGAAAAGGGGACCGCGCACCTTCATATGCTCGCGCATTGCGGCTTCTTTACGCGGCGGGTCGCCAAAGGATACCGGCAGCGCCTTCCGGATCCGACCAGGCCGCCGAAGAGGCCCCTGAACGCCTTATCCGCCGCGACGATCGCCCGGAACGTCCCTTTTCCGCTGAACCATTCCCGCACCTCCGCGTAGGAACGCCCTGATCCGGCATTCCACTTCGCCGGCGGCATGGAACACTTCGACCTTTGCGTCATCGGCGGCGGGCCGGCCGGCTATGCGGCCGCCATGCGCGCCATCGATCTGGGAAAGCGCACGGTGCTCATCGAGCAGGAGCGCATCGGCGGGACGGGCATATACAACGGCGCGCTGTCGTCCAAGACCCTCTGGGAGCTGAGCCAGCGCGTGGCCAGCGCCAACGAGGTGGTGCGCACCCGCGGCCGCGAGCCCTTCCGCCTCTCCTGGGAGGAGATCGGCAAGACGCTCAACGAGGCCATGTTCGAGCGCAAGTACCTCTATGCCTGCCACATGCAGCTGCTCGCCTCGCACGAGGGCGGACAGGGCCTGTTCAAGCACATGCGGGGCACGGCGCGCTTCGTCGACCCGCACCGCGTGCAGGTCATGCGCGCCGAAGAGCGCACCTCCCTCTCCGCCGACCACATCATCATCGCCACAGGCAGCCGCCCGCGCCACCTGCCCGGCGTGGCGGTGGACGAGCGCGCGGTCCTTTCCAGCGACGGCATCTTCCACCTCGACGACCTGCCGAAGAGCATCGTGATCATCGGCGCGGGCGTCATCGGCTGCGAGTTCGCCACCATCTTCAGCAACTTCGGCGCCACCAAGGTGCACCTGATCGACCGCACCGAGCGCATCCTGCCCTTCGAGGACCCCGACGTGTCGGAGGTGATCGCCCGCGGGCTCGAGCGCAAGGGGGTGGTGATCCATCGCGGCGCGCGGCTCGAGCACATCGCGGTGTCGCCGCAGGGCGTGGACTACCGGCTCAGCTATGACGACGGCCGGCGCGAGGAGTTCACGGTGGAGAAGGCGCTGCTCTCCGTGGGCCGCGTGGCCAACGTGGACCGGCTCGGCCTCG
Source organism: Bacteroidota bacterium (assembly GCA_018267055.1). Classification (GTDB taxonomy): domain Bacteria; phylum Bacteroidota; class Bacteroidia; order Flavobacteriales_F; family PHOS-HE28; genus PHOS-HE28. The sequence continues at coordinate 39,556 of JAFDZF010000168.1, read as the reverse complement.
AGAACGCCGGGGTGGAGGTGGACGACCGCACGGGCAACATCCGCGTGGAGGACACGCGCACCTCACAGCCGCACATCTTCGCCGTGGGTGACGCCACGGGCAGCAACATGCTGGTGAACCTCGGCGAGCTCGAAGGCCGCCACGCCGTGGAGCTGATCGGGGGCGTGGACCAGCGTCCGCTGAGCTATGACAATGTGAGCACCATCATGTTCCTCGACCCCGAAGTGGCGGGCGTGGGGCTCAACGAGCAGGAATGCCGCAAGCAGGGCATCGCCCACCGCACGGCACGCATCGATTACGCCTGCATCGCGCGCGCCATCGCCATGCGGCGCACCAAGGGCTTCTTCAAGCTCATCGTCACCGACGATGACGACATGCGCGTGCTCGGCATGCGCGCCGTGGGGGAGCACGCCAGCAGCGCCATCCAGGCCGTGGCCCTGATGATGCGCACGGGCATGGGCATCCACGAGCTGGCGGGGCTGGTGCATCCGCATCCCAGCATCATCGAGGGCGTGCAGGAATGCGCGCGCATGCTGCTCGGCACCAGCATCTTCAAATCGCCTGTCTTCGGCGACAAGATGCGCTGCTATGCCTGGCGACCCGAGGCCAGCGGGGTAAGGGCGGCTTGAACGGAACTGCCGCTGTCGGTGCCCGGACGGGATCGACGGGGGCAAAGGACCCCCTACGGCGGTCCGGGATCCTGGAACGCCGGGTTCGTCACGAACTCCATGTCCGTCAATGCGTTCAGGAAGGCCTTGATCTGTTGCCGTTTCTCCGGGGTGAGCCCCAGCTGTTCCTCCGGGTCGGTGAACTTCATGAACGGGTCCACCGTGAGCGAGGCGTGCCCGCCATCGTTGTAATGGTCCAGCACCGCATCGATGGTGGCGAAGCGCCCATCATGCATGTAGGGCGCCGTCAGCATGATGTTGCGCAGCGTGGGCGTCTTGAACTTCGCGAAGTCGTAGGGGTCGCCCGTCACGCCGCCGCGTCCGGGATCCGTCGGTGAGGCGTCCAGCGCGTTGTTGTGGAACTGCTCGTCGGTGAAGAGGTTGCCGCCCACCGAATGGCAATGGAAGCAGTCGGCGCCCCCCTGCCCCACCACCGGCGTGCTGCCGGCCACGGGGATGATCTGGCCCACCGCCCCGCCTTCCAGCTGGAAGAGCTGGTAGCCCTGCTGCGCCTCGGGCGTCATCACCCCTTCGAACCGCACCGCCTTGTCGAAATCGCTGTTGCCGGTGACCAGCGTGCGCAGGAACTGCGCGATGGCCTTCGCCACCAGGAGCGAGTCCACCGTGGTGGTGTTGAACGCCGCGTGGAAGAGGTCGGTGTAGGCCGTATCCGCTTGCAGCTTGGCCATGGTGGCCGGCCAGCTCTGGTGCATCTCGACCGGGTTCGGCACCGGCTGCAGGATCTGCTGCTCCAGCGTGATGGCACGGCCGTCCCAGAAGAAGAAGTGCGCATAGCCCAGGTTCATCAGGGGCATGGCGCTACGCGTGCCGGCGATGCCATCGATGCCCGTGCTCACCGCGTGGCCGTCGGTGAACGCCAGCGCCGGGGCGTGGCACGTGGCGCAGCTCATCAGGTCATTGCCCGACAGGCGCTCCTCATAGAAGAGGTAGCGCCCCAGCCGCACGCCCGCCACCGTGAGCGGATTGTCCGGCGGGATGGCCATCGGCGGCAGGTTCGCGGGCAGCACCAAGGCGTATGGTGTGGGGTCGTACGGCGGCGGCTGGTGGGTGTCCGGTGGCGTCGTCGTCGTGGGCGGCTCCGGGTCGTCCTTGCGGCAGGCCATCACACCCAGCACCAGGGCCGGGAGCAGCACGAGCAGGCGTTTCGGGGTCTTCATGGCAGCCGGTCCAGGGGACGCTCGTCCGTGAGGGTGTGCAGGAAGGCGATCAAGGCCTGGCGGTCCGCGTCGCTCAAGGTGAACGAATGTACGAGCGGGCTCTTGTTGGGGTCCGCCACGCCGCCGCCGGCGAAATGCCCGATCACTCGTTCCAGCGTCGCCATGCTTCCGTCATGCATGTACGGCGCCGTGAGCGCGATGTTGCGCAGGGTGGGCGTCTTGAACTTGCCGCGGTCCTCAGGCCGGAGGGTGATGCGCTCCCGGCCGGGGTCGGCGCTGTGGTCCAGCGAAGTGCCGATGTTGTGGTAATCGTGGTCGCTCAGGTCGAAGCCGGAGTGGCAGCCGGAACAGTTCGTCTCCGCGCTGGTGAAGACGGTCCAGCCCTGCAGCTCTTCCGCCGTCAAGGCCGACGCGTCGTTCCGGTAGCGGAAGCGGTCGAAGCGCGACCAGCCGCTGATCAGCGTCCGTTCATAGCAGGCGATGGCGCGCGTGATCACATAGGGGTCCAGGTCGCGGCCGTAGGCCTTGCGGCTCCAGCTGCGGTAGGGCTCCTCACCTGCGAGCTGCGTGGCCACCACGTTGATGTCGGCATCCATCTCCGCCTCATCGTGGACCGGCGCCAGCACTTGCTGCTCCAGGGTGGGCACGCCCCCGTCGCGGAACAGGGCCGGGTGGTACGCCACGTTCGCGAGCGAGGACGCGTTCCGGAAGCCCGTGGTCCCATGCACGCCCACGCTCAGGGCCACCGTATCGCTGAACGCCCGCACAGGGTGGTGGCACGACGCGCAGGAGATCCCGCGGCCCAGCGAAAGCCGCTCATCGAAGAAGAGCCGCTTGCCCAGGGCCACGCGCGTGGCCGTCGGCCGGTTCGCCTCCGGCACGGGCGGCACCGGCGCGCCGGGCGGCAGCTCGAGCGTGAACGCATCATCGTCCGCCGTGGCCAGCGGCTCGTCCTTGCGGCAGCCCGCATGCAGGACCAGCGCCACCAGCAGGGGGACCGTGATGCGGCGCGGGATCATGGCGTGCAGAACGCGCCCTGCTCCAGGTCCGCGATGCGGATCCCCAGGGGAAGGGACTGCACCTCGCCGTGGAACTGCGCGATGTCGGCGAAGCTCAGGGTGTCGGCGCCATCGGTGGTGAACCGGGCCAGGTCCACGTACAGCGGCAGGTCCACGGTATCGCCCGCCGGCACCTCCAGGGCGAGCGGGAGGTCGCGCTCCCGGTAGAGCGTGTCCAGGCCGGTATGCCACGAGAACTGGAACGGCAGCAGGCCGGTGGCCTGCGGGTCGTTGTCGAAGCGGCCCTCGAAGAGCAGGAAGCGGTACATCGTCGCCCAGGTCCAGTACATCCCGCTGTTGTTGCCCAGCGGATCGTTCACCGGCACGGTGGCGATGTCCGTGTGGTTCAGGTCCGGCGGCAGGCCGAGGCCGAACCGCAGCTGCTGGTAATCGCCCGCGGGCACGGGCAGGATCCGCGTCTCCGGACCGTTCGTGATGTTGAACAGGTCGGCATCGAACAGCTCGTGCTCGACGTCCGGCGCCACCAGGGTCATGCGCGCCAGGTAGAACTTCACCAACTGGATCTGCTCCCGCTGGTCCGCGGCGTTCAGGTACACCTGCATCCGGTCGAACGGCGCGCCGTTCCATACGGGGATCACGGAAAGGCGCACCGCACCCTGTCCTTCGGGGTCCACGGCGCTCCCTTTGTGGCAGGCACTGAGCAGGGCCACGGCGGCAAGGCCGGCGAGCAGGAAGGGGCGAATGTTCATGGTCATCCGATCGAGGACGCGTGCCGCCCGCCCGGGCGATGCTTCGCGTCCGGCAAATCTAGCCCCGCCCCCGGCCGCCCCCCGGTGGCGGGCGCGCGCAAATGACCGCCGGTCCTGGGGGCCTACCTTCGACGCATGTTCCGGGTGCTGCACAGCTCGGCGGGCGCGGGCAAGACCCATGCGTTGGTGAAGCACTACCTGCTGCTGGCCCTGCGCGATCCCGACCCGGCCGCCTATGCCCGCATCCTGGCGCTCACCTTCACCAACAAGGCGGCGGGCGAGATGCGCGAGCGCATCCTGGACTACCTCGAAGGCCTCGCCGCGGAGGAGGCGCCCACCGGCGCCCTGGCCGACGTGCGTGATACCGTCACCGCGGCGGCCGGCATCTCCGCCGAGGAGCTGCGGCAGCGGGCCCGGCGGACGCTCACGCACATGCTGCACCACTGGCCGCAGCTCGCTGTCAGCACCATCGATGCCTTCACGCGCCGCGTGGTGATGCCTTTCGCCCGCGACCTCCGCCTGGAGCAGGACCTGCGGATGACCACCGAGGAGGAGCACTACCGCTCCAAGGCCGTGGACCTGCTCCTGGAAGAGGCCGGCACCGATCCCGCCCTCACGCAGTTATTGGTGGCCACCTGCGAGCAGCTGCTGGAGGAGGAGCGCAGCTGGCGGCCCGACCGGCCCTTGCTGGAGCTGTCCAAGCAGCTCGGCCGCGAGGACGCCCTGGCGCACCTGGAAGCCCTGCGCGCGCTGGACAGCGCCTACTTCCTCGCCTTGCGCGACCGCCTGCGCACCCGCGTGGACGCGTTCCGCACACGCCTCCAGGAGCTCGGGCGTGAAGGATGGCGCGCCATCCAGGAAGCCGGCCTCACGGAGAAGGACCTGGCCTACGGCAAGGCCGGCCCGTTCGGCTATGTGCGCAACCTGGCGGAATTCGACACCTGGCAGAAGGAGAACAAGAACGTGCTGCGCGTGCTGGAGAACGACAAGTGGGCCTCGGGCACCGCGACCGGCGGCACGCGCCTGGCGGTGGAGCACGTGGCACCGACGCTCCGCCACGTGATCGGCACGGTGGAGGGCCTGCGCGGACAGGAGATGCGCGAGCACGCCATCGCCGCGGCCATCCTGCGGGAGCTCATGCCCACCGCCACGCTCAATGCCCTCGACCGGTGCCTGGAGCGCGCCAAGGCGGAGGAAGGCATCGCCTTCTTCAGCGACCTCACGCGCAAGGTGGCGGCCGTGGTGCAGGAGGAGCCCGCCTCCTTCCTCTATGAACGGCTCGGCGAGAAATACCGCCACTTCCTCATCGACGAGTTCCAGGACACCTCGATGCTGCAATGGCACGCCCTGCTGCCCCTGCTGGAGAACGCCCTGGCGGGCGAAGGCTCGGCCCTGCTCGTGGGCGACGCGAAGCAGGCCATCTACCGCTGGCGCAACGGCGAGGTGCGGCAGTTCATCCAGCTGCCCGAACTGTTCGCCAAGGAACGGCTCACCCAGGGGGAGCAGCGCGAGCAGATGCTCGTCCGCGCGTTCGTGCCCACCGATCCGCTGGCCCACAACCACCGATCGGCCCACGGCATCATCGCCTTCAACAACACGCTCATCGCCGCGCTGAAGGCCGAGCTGGACGAGGAGGACCGCGCCGTCTACCACCGGCACGAGCAGGAGGCCGTCCGCGCCAACGAAGGCTATGTGGAGATCGCCTGCTACGACGACACCGCGGAGGAAGAGGCGGCACCCGCGCCCCGCTTCGCCGAACGGGCGATCGCCGAAGCACTGGCCGACGGCTTCCGCCCGGGCGACATCGCGGTGCTGGTGCGCACCAAGGAACAGGGCCGCACCATCGCGACGCAGCTGGCGGCCACCGGGCATGAAGTGGTCTCCCCCGACGGCTTGAGCCTGGGGGACGACGTGGCCGTCCGCACGGTCATCGCGCTGCTGGCCTGGTCGCTGGACCCGAACGACGTGAACGCCGCGCAGGCCGCGCAGCTCATGGCCCTGCTGCAGGCCGGCGCGCCCGAGGTGGACCCGTTCGCCGGGGCCCGTCCGCCGCAGGAGCTGTTGCGGTCCTGGAGCGCCCGGCATCCGCTGGTCACCCGGCGCCTGCCACTGCTGTCGCTGCTCTGCCGCATCATCGCCGCGCTCGACCGCGACCCCGCCACCGATGCCTTCCTCCTGGGCCTGCTCAACGAGGCCCACGGTCATGCCAAGGAGCACGGCAACGACGGCGCCGGCTTCCTCGAGCACTGGGAGCGCACGGCCCGCAGGCGTTCCGTGGGCGGCGCGCCCGGCACCACGGCCGTGCGCATCCTCACCATCCACGCTTCGAAGGGCCTGCAGTTCCCCGTGGTCGTCGTGCCGTTCGTCGGACGCAGTGCGCGCGGCGGTGCTGGCGACCTCCTGTGGATCGACCCCGGGCCCGGGCTCCAAGGGCCGCCGAGCGCGCTCGTCCGCATGAAGGAGCCCCTCACCACCTTCGGCATCCCGGAGATCGACGAGGAGCAGCGGCTGCGCGCGCTGGACGACCTGGACGTGCTCTACGTGGCCTTCACCCGCCCGGAACAGCGGCTCTATGCGGGTGTCGACGGCCAAAGCAGCGACCGCTTCGCCAAGGCCCTGCGCGCGCACCTCGGCCTGGAGCCCGGCGGCTCACGCACCTTCGGCACGCGTGCACCCGCCCTCATCAAGCCCGAACGCACGGGCGACACGTTCACCCTGGCGCCGGCGACACCCGACCCGCACCGCACCCTGGCCATCCGCCGCGAGGCTCCCACCGAATGGGATCCGGCCGACCCCGACCCGTTTCGCGCGTACGGCAGCGCCCTGCACGCGGTGCTCGCCCGCGTGCGCACCCCCGCCGACCTCGCCGCTGCGATCGAAGCCGAAGGGAACATCCAGGGATGGGCGGCCGAGGAACGGACCGCCATCCGCGAACGCCTCGACACGCTGCTCGCACGGCCGGAGCTGGCCCCGTTCTTCGGGGAAGGGCTCACCGTGCATACCGAGACCACTTTGATCGACGCGTCGGGCCATGCGCTCCGCCCCGACCGCATCGTGCGCGAGGGGGAACAGGTGCGCGTGCTCGACATCAAGACCGGCGCCCCATCGGACCGGCACCAGGCCCAGGTGCGCGGCTATGCCGACCTGCTGCGGCAGGTGGAAGGCACCGCGGTGGAGGCCTACCTGCTCTACCTGAACGAAGGGGCCTTGGTGCCCGTGGACGCATGAGCACGCCGACCCACCTGCATTGGCGCGTGCAGCGCTTCGAGACGCTCCCGCCGCAGGTCCTGCACGACATCCTGCGCCTGCGCGTGGACGTGTTCATCGTGGAGCAGCGATGCCTCTACCCGGAGATCGACGGCCAGGACCCCGAGGCCCTGCACGTCACCGGCCACGATGCGGACGGGCGGCTGGTCGCTTATGCGCGGATCCTGCCTCCGCATGCCGGCGGACCGCCGCACATCGGGCGGGTGGTGGTGCATCCCGAAGCGCGCGGCCGGGCGCTCGGGCGGGAGGTGATGCGGCAGGCCTTGCTGGCGCTGGAACAGGCCCATGGGTCCGCACGCTCCGCATTAGCCGCGCAGGCCCACCTGCAAGCGTTCTACGAGGGCCTGGGCTATCGCCGGACGGGCGAGGTGTACGATTGGGACGGCATCCCGCACGTGGACATGGAGCGCGACAACGCGCCGGTCAGCGGAACAGCGTGATGGTGCCGTTGTACTCCTTCTCCAGCGGCCCCCATTCGCTCAGCCACGCCTTGAAGGCATAGATGCCCGTGGTGGCGTTCTTGCCGTCCCAGGCCTCCTTGGGGTCCGTGGTGCTGAAGACCACCTGGCCCCAGCGATCGAAGACATCGAGGTGGTAGAGGCGCGCACCCTTCACCTCCGGCCGCCAGTATTCATTGATGTCGTCGCCGTTCGGCGAGAACGCCGTGGGGGCGAAGAAGAGGTGGTCCCCCACGAATATCCGCACGGTGGCCGTGTCCAGGCAGCCTTGGTCACTGGTCACGGTCAGCAGCACGTCGAAGGGACCCGCGTCATCGAACACATGCGTGAAGGGGGCGTGGTCGTAATGGGCACCTCCCAGCGCGAAGTCCCACTCCACCGCATTGATGGAATGGTCGGTGAAGGTCACCTCCGGGTCCAGCAGGCTGGTGATGAGCGGATCGGCGGTGAACCGTGCCGTGGGCATGGGCCAGGCGTCCACCATCGACGTTTTCAGCAGGGTGCCGGTGGCCACGCAGCCGGTGTCGGTGGAGACGGTGAGCCGCACGTCATAGACCCCCGTGGCGGTATATGTATGTCGGGGCAGGCTGTCGTTGCTGGTGTGCCCGTCGCCGAAATCCCAGAGGTAGCGCAGCGGTGTCCAGGCCGTCGCATTCTGGGTGAACGGCACCTCGAAGGGAACGCATCCGCCGGTGTCGGGCGCGAACGCGACCTCCGGGAGGGGGTAGACCCGGACGGAATCCTGGTGGCTGCCGTCGCATCCGTGCTCACTGGCGCTCACCCGGATCGCATGGGCGCCCAACCCTGTGAAGGATACCGTGGTGGTGTGGCTGGACAGGTCCGTGGAGAAGCCATCACCGAAGTCCCAAAGCACGTTGGCCGCCGGCGAGAAATTGCCCGTGGCCGTGAGGGTGAGCGGCATCTGGTCGGGGCAGACGATGGCCGGCGTGGAGAAGCCGACCTCCAGGGGCGGGTAGAGCGCGAAGGACTTCTGCGATGTGTCCGCACAGGGCCAGCCGGGGTTCGCCACCAGGGTCACCAAGTATGTGCCAGGGGCGGGGTAGGTGAAGAGGGGGGCTTCCTGGTCGGAGGTATCGGCCAGGGTGCCCGGCACACCGAAGTCCCAATGGAAGAAGCCGCCACCGATGCTGTTGTTCTCCATCTGCACCGTGAGGCCGTTGCAGAAGGAGGTATCGTTCTGGTCGGCGATGGTGGAATGCACGTTCACTACGCAGTTCACGAAATCGAACTGGAAATCGCGGATGACCTCGCTGAGCAGGACGCCATTGCGGTACTCCCGCACGCGCACGCCCACCACGAAGAAGCCCAGGCCGGACGGGGTCAGGGAGAGCTCGCCGGTATTGGCGTCCACGGTCATCGGCGGCACGGAGTTCACCATGTTGCCCACCGAATAGGCAGGGCCGAAAGGCACGGGCGTATAGGGCGGCGGGGCGGGCGTGGTGGGGTTCGGCATCATCACCGAGCCGCCGTTGTAGGGGGCGCAGAGGTCGTAGACCAGCTGGTCGCCGTCGGGGTCCGTGGCCGAATGGTCGAAGGTGAAGGGTTGGCCCAGGCAGAGCGCGGTGGGCGGCGCCTCGATGAAGCGGGGACTGCTGTTGGGGCCCGTCACGCTGATGTCGGGCACACGCACCGTCAAGGTCAGCCCCTGGTCCGAAGGGTTGTTCAGGTTCGCGATGAACGAACCCCGGCAGCAGCGCTGGTAGGCGATCGTGTAGCCGCCCGTGCCGGCGGGCAGGTGGATGGTCCCCTGGTAGATGGCCTCCTCCGTGCAGATGTTGGACGGCGGCGTCAGGCACGGGTTGTTCACCGTGATGGGCACCTCGGTGATGGCGGTCGGGAAGAGCTCGTTGTCGAAGAGGTGGTTGCCGGTGGACCCGAAGACGCCGAAGAACAGGGGATCATCGAACGGGGTCGCCGCATTGCAATCCCGGTACATCTTGATCGTCAGCTCGTAATCGTCGTTGCCCAGGTAGGTGTAGTACATCTCGCCCCCCACGATGTGGGTGGCCCAGGCCGGCGATATCGCCAGCGCGGCCACGAAAAGGGCGATCGATCTCCGCATCCGAACAAGAAGACCACAAGGTACGGCGGGGCGTTGCCTACGGGGGGCCATGGCGCGTCATTCCGGGGAACGGTCGAGCGCGTCCAGGAATTCGCGCTCCGAACAGGGCAGGTACCGGCCATCGGCCTGCGCGATGATCTCCGCGATGCGCACCCGCTCGGGATACTGGTGCGCCACCAGGTGGTGGCGGACGAAGCGGTCGCCGATGCGCTCCACCTCGGTCAGCTCCGCGGGCGCGTCCACACGGTACCAGCGGCGGCCATCGCTGAGCTTGCGGTACAGGGGGAATCCAGGGGTGGGCACGCCGGGTCTATTTTGGGCGAAGATCGATGAAGGCGTTCCTCGAACAAGTGGCCGAAGCCTTGCTGGCCGCACACGGCCCCGACCTCCGGGAGGTGGCGGTGGTGCTTCCGGGGCAGCGGGCGGGGACCTACCTGCGCCGCTGGCTGGCACAGGCCGCCGGAGGGCCCCTCTGGAGCCCCGAGCTCTTCACGCTGGATACGTTCCTGGAGCGGCGGAGCGGCCTGCGGCCCCTCCCCCCCGAAGAGCTGTTGCTGGAGGCCTACGAGGCCTACCGCACGGTGGCCGGCAACGAAATACAGCCATTGGGCGAATTCCTCCTGTGGGCGTCCACCGCGCTCACCGACATCAGCGAGGCCGACGCGCACCTGGTCCCCCTCGACGGCTTCTACCGCGACCTGCGCTCGTGGGAGGAGCTCGATTGGAGCTTCAACGATACCCCGCTCAGCCGCGGCCAGGAACGCATGGTGCACTACTGGGCGCTCAAGGGCCGGATGCATGCCGCCCTCAACGCGCGGCTGCTCGCGCAAGGCGCGGGCACCAATGGCCTCATCGCGCGCACGGCGGCCGAGCGGCCCGAGGCCTCTCCCCTGCCCTGGCGGGCGGTCTGGTTCGTCGGGCTCAACGCCTTCACGCCCGCGCAGGAGCGGGTGGTGGCGCAGGTGCACCAGCAGGGGCGCGCCCGCTTCGCCTGGGATGCCGACCGCTACTACCTGGACGATGTGCGCCAGGAGGCCGGCGACCACCTGCGGAAGGCCATCGGGCGGTTCGGCCCCGGAGTGGTCCCGCCCGGGACCCGCCTGGCCGAGGGGGCCATCCGGCTGCACGTGGTGCGCGCCCCGAACGATGCGGCACAGGCCTGGTGCGCAGGCGACCGGCTGGCGCGGTATGATGAGGCCCAACGCGCATCAGCGGCCGTGGTGCTGGCCGATAGTGCGCTCCTCCAGCCCATGCTGGAGGCCTTGCCGGCCGGTCTCGGCCCGGTGAACATCACCATGGGCCTTCCCCTGGCCCAGCTGCCCGCCGCCTCCCTGGTCGAGGCCTTCCTCCAGCTGCATGCGGCCATGCGGCCCGGACAGGGGTATTTCCACGCCGACGTGGAACGCCTGCTGCGCCACCCCTATATGCGCGATGCGGGCAGCGCCGAAGGCATCGAGCGCCTGCTCCGCGAGGTGGCCGGGGCCCAGCGCACCTACGTCCCGGCGGAGCTCCTGCGCGACCAGGCCCTCGATGCCCTCCCTCCGCCCGTGGGGGCCTATGCCGCAGCGGCGTTCATGCCTGTGGCCGATGCCCGCACGGAGATGCCCGACCGCACCGCACAGCTGCTGGCCTGGGCCCGGCAGGCCATGGCGGACGACGCCTTCGCCACCGAGCAGCTCTACCAGTTCGCGCTCACCCTCCGCCGCGTGCAGCGCTCGCTGGCACGCTATGCGCATCCCTTGGAGCAGCGCTCCTATGCCTTCCTGCTGGAACGCCTCGTGCGCGCGGCACGCATCGGCCTCTTCGGCGAGCCGCTCAGCGGGGTGCAGGTCATGGGCATGCTGGAGACGCGCGCCCTGGACCCCACGCACATCCTGCTGCTGGGGGCGCAGGAAGGATCGCTGCCTTCCGGGGGCGACGACCGCTCGTTCATCCCCTTCGAGCTGCGCCGCGCCTACGGCCTGCCCCTGCGCGAAAGCACCGATGCCGTGCAGGCCTATAACCTTCTCCGCATGGTGCAGCGCGCGGAGGAGGTGGTCCTCATCCATCCCGAGACCGAGGGATCGGCGGGCCCCAGCCGGTTCATCCTGCAACTGGAGCACGAGCGGTACCGCCACCAGCGGGAACTGTTCCGCGCCAGCGATGCGCGCGTCGCGGTGCCCTTGCGGAGCGAGGCCCGCATCGCCGTGGCCAAGGACGGGGCCGTGATCGCCGCGATGCAGCGGCTGCTCGCGCAAGGGCTCACCCCCACCATGCTGGGCGATCACCTGCGCTGCCCGCTCGACTTCCACTTCCGGCGCATCCTGCGCCTGCAGGAACCCGGGACGCCCGAGGTCCGCATCGGGGGCAACGTGCTCGGCGATGCGCTGCACCATACGATCGAGGCCGTGCACCGGCCCTGGCTGGGCATGCCGCTGGACCCCGAGCAGCTGGAACAGGCCGCGGCCCAGGTGGGCACGCTGCTTCGCCGGGAGCTCGAGGCCCTGCTTCCCGCGGACGTCCTGGCCCAGGGGCAGCCGCTGCTGCAGGCCGCCATGGCCGTGCGTGCCGCCGAGCGCTTCCTCCGGCACGAGGCCCGTACGGTCCGCCAGGGCACGTCCATCATGCCGCTCGCGCTGGAGGAGCCGCTCCAGTGCGCCGTGCCCGGGGCCTTGGAGCGCCTGGGCGTACCGATGATGCTCAAGGGCCGCCTCGACCGCGTGGACGACCGCGACGGCATCCTCCACATCCTCGACCTCAAGACCGGCCGTGTCGACCCCGCCACCCTGGCGGTGAAGGAACTGACCCTCGATGCCCTGCGCGGAGAGAAGCGGTATGCCGCCCAGCTCCTGGTGTACGCCTGGCTCTACCTCATGCAGAACCCCCAGGTCCCCTTGGTGAAGGCCGGCCTGCAGCCCATGCAGCGCTCGGCGGGGAGCAGCGGGCTGTTCCTGCGGGTGGACGGTTCCCCCCACATCACGCGGGACCTGCTGCCGGTCCTCAGCGACCTGTTCCTCGCCGCCGCCGCGGAGATGCTGGACCCCGGCACGCCGGTCCGGCACGATCCCGACAGCCGGTACTGCGCCTTCTGCATCACCGGGTGACCGGCGCCGCCGGGAACGAAAAAGGGGCCCGGAGGCCCCTTTCCCGAAAAATGGTCCGGTGGGTCAGCGGTACACGATCTTGTGCACGCTGGTCTGTTCCGCGCGGGTGATCTTCAGGTAGTAGATGCCGTCGCTCATGGTGGTCAGGTCCATGTCCTTGCGGTAGCTGCCCTGGAACCCGCGGAGCTGGTCGGTGTAGACCGACTGGCCCAGGGTGTTCAGCACCTCGATGCGGATGTCGCTCGGCTCGGCGGCGGCGAAGGAGAACGTGAACCGGCCCTCGTTGGGGTTGGGCTGGATCGTCACCGTGCCGTCCAGGTCGGTGGTGGTGGCCAGGCTCTTGTAGATGGAGCCCGTGTGGTCGGCGCCGCCCAGGGAGATGTAGAAGTCGGCGTTCACCTCGGTCTCGCCGGTCCATTCATCGTTCACCAGCTCCACGGAGCCCTTGCCCGTCACAGGGATGGTCATGATCGTGTACTCCTGGCCGGCCTCCCAATGGATGCCGGTGTTCTGCAGGGCATCGAAGCCGAAGCCCGCGAAGACCTGGTACTCGAAGGGGCCGTTCTCGCGCACGTCACCGGACCGCGAGGTGCGGATGTGCTGGGCGATCACGTCCGACTGCTTCGGTGCCAGCAAGGCGATGTCGGTGTTCTTGTCCCAGCGCAGGGTGAACACCAGCGAGGAGAAGACGCCATCGAAGTCGGCGGAGGGGCGCACCTTCACCTCGAGCCGGCCTTCGCTCGGGGAGAAGAGGCCGATGTCCATCCGGCCTTGCGCGAACGCCGGCACGGCGGTCAATAGGGCCAGGGCGGCGAACAGGGGGGTACGGAAATGTTGCATGGCTGCTGGATAGGCTAGGGAAGTTGCTCGGTGCGTACGATGTTCGGCAGCTGGCCGCCGATGTTCTGGAGGATGATGTCGCGGTCGTTGCGCACGCCTGTATACTTGATCACGCCGTCGAGGTTCACATCGGTGAGCGCATAGGCCGTCACGGTCCGTGTAGGCACCGACCCGCCCACTGCTACGAGGATCGGGTCCCGGTCGTTCGCGAAGCCGACGTACTTCAACAACGAGTCCAAGTTAGTGTTGCCGGCGACCAGCGCCAACACCCCCCCCTCCTCGATGCGGGCATTGGTGCCGTAGCAGGCCTGGGCGGGCGAGCTCAGGTCCACGGTGATCGCGCTGCCCGACACGTCCAGGGGCTGGGCGGTCATCACCCCGAAGTGGTTGCGGTGGCGAAGCACCAGGTAGCACGACGGATGGTCCACCAGGATCGATGGAGCGCTGACCCCGTCGGTCGAAACGATGTCGCCGTCCCGCTGCACCAAGGCGTTGCAGCTGGCCACCACGGTGGCCGGAGAGGCCGCGTCGCGCAGCTCGATGTGCACCCAATCCACGATGGCGTTCGGCCCGGTGACCTGGAGGACGGCGGGCGCGATGGTGCCGCCGGGGTCCGTGCCCACCACGGGCAGGCCCAGGGCGGTGTACGGCTCGTTCAGCGGGAGCAGGCCCAGCGCGCGCAGGTCATCGCGCATGCGGCCGGTGCCGGGGTCGTACGGCCCTTGCAGCATCGCACGCAGGTGCAGCGCCACCGGATGCGGGCAGGCCTGGGCCATCGGGCCGTTCGTGGTGAAGAACACCGGATCGTCATCGCCCACGTCGGCGGTGGCGCCCAGCACCCCGTTGTGCCCGCCGGGGCTGATGTCCTCCACCACCTGCACCTGGGGCTGGTCGAAGCGCCAGTAGGCCACCAGGTCCGGGCTCGTGGGGGACACCTGCGTGTTCATGGTGGCTTGGATCGCCCCCATGCTGCGGGCCACGCTCCAGATCCGCAGCTCGTCCAAGGCGCCGTCCAGGTGGCCGGTCTGCATGCCGGTGCCCATCGTCTTCAGCGTGAGCGCCGTGTTGAAGGTGCTCAGCGTGGCCGCGGCGTCGAGCACCCCGTTCACGTACAGGCGCGGCTGCCCCGCCGCGCGGACCACGGCGTAGTGGGTCCACTGGTTCGGGGGCACCGCCGCGGACGAGGTCAGGCGGTCGATGCCGGCCAGCAGGTGCATGCGGCCGTTCTTGAGGTCCAGCGAAAGGTCCTGGTCGTTGCCGAGGATCACGTCCGCCTCGGTGAGCACCGGGTCGGGCCGCAGCCAGAACTCGATGGTGAAGTCCCCATTGAGGGTGAAGGGCGACAGCGTCACCTCATCGTCCACGCCGTCGAAGGCCAGGGCCGTCCCGCAATAGGCGCAGGCGCCGGCGCTGGCGAAGTGGGCGGTGAGGGTGCCGCCGGCCGCGGGCACCAGGTATTGGTGGATCATCGGCTGGCTGTCGCTCCAATGGTCGAAGGTGTAGCCGCCGCCGCTCTGGCATTGCTGCTGGCTGGCCGGGGCCACGGTGAGCAGCTGCCCGATCGCCTGGTCCGAGGTGAAGGGCGTCAGGTGCGGCGAGCCTTCCACCAGCACCTCCAGGCCCTGGGGATCGCTGTCCACCGTCACGTTCACCTTCTCGGGGAAGATCTGCACCGAGGTGGACGTGGACAGGCCGTCCTCGTCCGTCACCGTGAGGGTGATGGTGTAGTGCGTGTTCCCCGTGAAGCCGTGGCCGGTGTTGGGGATGATGAGGTCGAAGCTCGACGTGCCCGTGGCGCCGGCCGCCGGGTGGATGTGCTGGTCGTGGTTGAACACCACGGCCCAGGAGTAGCTGGCCTGCGTCAGGGGGCCATCGTCCGTGGCTACTCCCGTGAAGGTCACCACGTCACCGGCATGGAAGAGCGAACCGTTCGCCGGGGCGGTGATCTGCACCACGGGCGGCAGGCCCACCCGCACCGTGAGCGTGGAGCAGTTGATGGTGTGCGCGCCGTCCGATACCAGCAGCTGCGGGTGGTAGATCCCG
Source organism: Bacteroidota bacterium (assembly GCA_018267055.1). Taxonomy (GTDB): domain Bacteria; phylum Bacteroidota; class Bacteroidia; order Flavobacteriales_F; family PHOS-HE28; genus PHOS-HE28. Next base: position 24,168 of record JAFDZF010000168.1, on the reverse strand, counting down.
ACGGCGGTATAGAGGTGCGTCACGTTCTGCCCGATGGCGTTGGGCTGGCCGTCGTCGAACACCCAGGTGTAGGTCAGGGCCTCGCCTTCGGGATCGGTGGCCGTGGCGGAGAAGTCCACCGACAGCGAGGGGCCGGCACCGTGGTCGGGCGAGGCCGTGGCCGTGCCGCACACCGGCGCCTGGTCGGGCGAGAGGAAGATGCGGTGGATCGTACCCGTGTAGTTCACATAGTCATCGAAGATGCTGATGTAGTAGAGGGAGCCGTCGGGCCCCTCGATCAGCTTCACCACGGCCGCCGCGGCCAGGTCGCCGTAAACGGAGCTGTCCACGAAGGGATGGTCGCCCACCACGTGGCCCTGCGCATCGAAGTCCAGGTACCGGATCCAGTTGCGCGCGTAATCCCCGTAGAAGTAGCGGCCCTGCCACTCCGGCGGGAACATGGTGCCGTGGTAGACGAAGCCGCCGGTGAGCGAGGCGCCGCTGCCGTTGTGCGGATAGGTGAAGATCGGGTCGGAGTACTGCGGGTCGGTGCAGTTGCCCGACGGGTCGCGGCCGCCATCGCCGCAGAAGGGCCAGCCGAAGTTCGCGCCGGGCGCGTTCAGGTGCAGGTCCTCCCAGGCCACCGTGTGGTCGTTGCCGCCCACCTCACCGATCAGGAAGCGGTCCGTCGGCGCATCGTAGAAGGCGCGGAAGGGGTTCCGCAGGCCGTAGGAGTAGACCGACTTGAGCTTGCCGGTGGCGTTGTACGCGCCGGGCGTGGCGTCGTAGTAGGGGTTGTCCGTCGGGACGCTGCCGTCGCGGTTCAAGCGGTGCACCTTCCCGTACGGGCTGTGCAGGTCCTGGGCGAGCAGCGGATTGAAATCGTCGCCCACCGTCAGCAGGATCTTCCCCGTGTTGTCGAAGCAGATGGCCCCTCCCGTATGGCAGCAGCCGCTGAAGGGGTCCTGGGTCTGGAAGATCACCGTGGCCGAGGCCGGGTCGGCGTGGTCGCCCATGTCCGTGAACCGCACCAGCTTGTTGTGCATGTCCAGGGCGCTGTAGTAGAGGTAGATCCAGTGGTTCTGGGCGAAGTCGGGGTCCAGCACCACCTCCAGCAGGCCGTGCTCGGCGCTGGTGTTCACGTCGTTCAGGGCGAGGTAGATCGACGTGGTCACGGGCTGCTGCGCGATCGGGGAGGTGATGGAGACCATCCCGCCGAGCGAGGTCACCAGCGCCCGCCCATCGGGCAGGAAGCAGATCGAAGTGGGACTGAACACGCCCGTGAGCACTTGCTCATGCTGGAACGGGGGCAGCTGGGCGTCCGCCGGGCCGGCCAGGAGCAGGCAGCAGGCGGTGGGCAGGATGAACGATGGCAGGCGGAACGATGGGCTCATGGGCTGAACGGGATGCGCGCCCTTCCCTCGTGGTGGCCAGGGTCGTCTCAGCGCGGAAGGGCCCAAAGGTACCCCGGTCCCTCCGGGGTGTCCAACAGGGACCTTCACGAAAGGACCGAAAACCGAACAGGGGCCCGGTGAGGGGCCCCTGCTTGGTAAACCTGCAAGGAATTGATGGAACCAGATCCAAGGAAGACCCTTGGTCGATAGGAAGACGGGGGCGTGGGAGAAGGGTTGCCTCCCCCTGTTGAAAACTTCAGGGAACGAAGGTGTAGCCCACCCCGCGCACCGAACGGAAGTGCCTGGGGCTCTGGGGGTCGGGCTCGAAATATTTCCGGAAGGCCACGATGAAATTGTCGATGGTGCGGGTGGTGGGGAACACGTCGTACCCCCAGACCTTCTGCAGGATCTCCTCCCGCGAGACCACTTCCCCCGCCCGGTCCATCAGCAGGCGCAGCAGCATGATCTCCCGCTTGGTCAGCCGCTTCTTCAATCCCCGCTGGCCGGTGACCTCGAACGAATCGAGGTCCACCAGGTTGGTGCCGAAGCTCCGCTTGGTGGGCGCCGCACCGCCCTCGCCGCCGGGCGCGCGCGCGGCGAGCTTCTGCACCCGCAGCAGCAGCTCGGTCAGGTCGAAGGGCTTGCCCAGGTAGTCATCGCCCGCCTTCAGGCCCCGGATGCGGTCGCTGGGCGTGGTGCGGGCGGTGAGGAAGAGCACCGGCGTGCGGTCGCCTTCCAGCCGGATGGTCTCGCACACGGTGAAGCCGTCGACATCGGGCAGCATCACGTCCAGCACCACCCCATCGAAATGCGCGCCCCGCATGCGGTCCAGCGCCTCGCTGCCGCGCACGGCCGTGGTCACGTCATAGCCCTCCAGCTCGAAGTTCATGCGCAGGGTGGAACGGAGGGTCTCCTCGTCCTCCACGAGCAGGAGCCGTTTCTTGCGCGGGGCCTCCATCGGGGGACAAAGATCGGCCGGGCTACCTTTCGCCCGCATGTTCAGCGCCGAACAGATCGCCTACGCCAACCGGCTGCGCCCAGGCACGCTGGTGGAAGTGCTGGGCATCGAATACATCGCCAGCGCGCCCGGCACCTTCGCCGCCACCATGCCGGTGGACCAGCGCACCCACCAGCCGATGGGCCTGCTGCACGGCGGGGCCACCGCCGCCCTGGCGGAGACCCTCGGCAGCATGGGCTCGGCGATGCTCGTGGACGCGGCCACGCAGGCCGTGGTGGGCATCGAAGTGAACGCGAACCACCTCAAAGGCGTTCGTTCCGGCATGGTCACCGCCACCGGCCGCCTGCTCCATCAGGGACGGACCACCCACGTGTGGGACATCCAGGTGCACAACGAGGCCGGCGAGCTGGTGGCCGTATGCCGCCTGACGAACGTGGTGATCACCAAGCGCACATGAGCACGGCGACAGCACTGACCGAGGCCCTCCGCACCTGCCTCGAACGCGGGCTCACGTTCGCCGCCTTCCGCGTGCCGGGCCAGGCCCCACAGCTCTGGGCCCAGCGCACGCCCGAGCTGGAGACGGTGTCCGGCGCCTGGCTGCTCGAGCTGAACCAGGTCTTCCTCCTCGCCCCGTTCGACCTCGATGGCGAGCGGGTGCCGTTCATCCGGTCGGACGTCGAGCTGCTCTTCGGCGAGATCGCCCCCGACATCGGCCACCTGGCCGGCTGCGCGGGCATGGACGGCACGGCCCAGGTGTTCCCCGCCCCCACCACGGAGGCGGAATTCCTGGGCAACGTGGCCACGGCCCATACGGCGTTCACCCGACAGACCCTCGCCAAGGTGGTGCTCTCGCGCACGCTGCACACCCCTTGCGACAGGCAGCGCCTGCCGGAGCTGTTCCTCCGTGCCCTGACCGACCATCCGCACGCGTTCGTGGCGCTCGTGCATACCCCCGACCACGGCACCTGGCTGGGCGCCTCGCCGGAACGGCTCATCCAGGAGGCGGAGGACCACGTGCGCGTGGACGCCATCGCCGGGACCATGGCCGCCGACGTCGCCCATGCGCGCGCCTCGGAATGGGGCGCCAAGGAGCGCGAAGAGCAGATGCTGGTGACCCGGCACGTGCTGGACACCTTCGTCCAGCTGGACGTGCGGGACGTGGTGGCCCGGGGCCCCGAAGTGCTCCAGGCCGGCCCGGTGGCGCACTTGCGCACGGCCGTGGAAGGCGACCTCGGCGAGCGCACCCTTGGCGAGCTGGTGCTCGCGCTGCATCCCACGCCGGCCATCTGCGGCACGCCCACCGCCGCCGCGCGCGACCTCATCCGCCGCACCGAGCGCCACGACCGCGCGCTCTACAGCGGCTTCTGGGGGCCCTGGAACGCCGATGGGCCCACCGAGCTGTTCGTCAACATCCGCTGCCTGCGCCAGCAGGACGGCGAAGCCCAGCTCTTCGTCGGGGCCGGCATCACCGCGGGCAGCGACCCCGAGGCGGAATGGGCCGAGACCGGGCACAAGGCGGCCATGTGGCTGCGGCTGATGGAGGCCTCGTAGGGTCCCGATATCTTCGCCGCCCGCGGCCATGCCGCCGTTCCGTCCAGCGCAGATGCCCACCACCGATCATTTCGCCGCCGCCGAGCTCGCCCGCCTCAGTGCCGCGAAGGGCGTGCGGAACGTGGTGATCAGCCCGGGATCGCGCAGCGCCCCCCTCGTGATCGCCTTCAACCGGCAGCCCGGCGTGCGGTGCCTGCAGGTGATCGACGAACGGAGCGCGGCCTTCTTCGCGCTGGGCCTGGCGCAGCAACTGCACGGACCGGTGGCCCTCGTCTGCACCAGCGGCAGTGCGGTGCTCAACTACGGCCCGGCGATCGCGGAGGCCTTCTACCAACGCATCCCCCTGCTGGTGATCACCGCCGACCGCCCCGAGGAATGGGTGGACCAGGGCGAAGGACAGGCCATCCGCCAGCAGGGCGTGCTCGCCCTGCACATGAAGCGCAGCGTGCAGCTGCCGCGCCTGCTGGGCGACGACCTCGCGCGCTGGCATGGCGGCCGCCTGATCAACGAGGCCATCGACGCCACGCTGCTGCCCGTGCCCGGGCCCGTGCACGTGAACGTCCCCTTCTCCGAGCCGCTGTACGGCACCGCCGACGCGCATCCCGCCCCTTCGCGCGTCATCGCGCAGGTGATGACCGAACCGTTCATCCTGCCGGACCATGCACGCTGGCTCATCGCGCAGCTCTCGGCCTGCAGGAAGGTGATGGTGCTCGCCGGGCAGGGCGTCTGGAGCGCGGGGCTGCGCCAGCAATTGCTGCAGCTCGCGGCCCTGCCGCAGGTCACCGTGCACACCGAGGCCACGAGCAACCTCGACGAGCCCGCCTTCATCACCTGCATCGACCGCGTGATCGAGGCGGTGGGCGAAAGGAACACCGAGGCGCTGCGGCCCGACCTGCTGATCACCTTCGGCGGTGCGGTGGTGAGCAAACGCGTGAAGACGCTGCTGCGGCAGTGGAAGCCCGCGCAGCACTGGAACATCGACGTCGGCCAGCGGCACTTCGACACCTACCAGAGCCTCACGCACGACATCGCCGTGGGCCCTGAGGTGTTCTTCGCGCAGGTGAGCGCCGGGGTACGGCCCAACGAGAGCACCTACCGCGACGGCTGGAAGCTGCTCGATGAGCAGGCCCGCAGCGCACATCACCATTTCGTGGACCACGCGCCCTTCTGCGACCTCACCGTCTTCCGCACGGTGCTCGCGCGCATCCCCGAGGAGAGCGAGGTGCACCTGGCCAACAGCACGCCCGCGCGCTATGCCCAGCTCTTCGACCGCACGCGCCGCCAGCTCTTCTTCAGCAACCGCGGCACCAGCGGTATCGACGGCTGCACCAGCACCGCCGTGGGCGCCGCCTTCGCCACGCAGCGCACCACCACCCTCCTCACCGGCGACGTGGCCTTCTGCTACGACAGCAATGCCTTCTGGAACGGCCACCTCTCCCCGCACCTGCGCGTGATCGTGATCGACAACGGCGGCGGCAACATCTTCCGCTTCATCGAAGGGCCCGACAAGGACGCCGGGCTGCTGCCGTGGTTCGAGAGCCCGCACACGCGCGACATCGCCGCACTGGTGAAGAGCTACGGCCTGGCCTACTACGCCGCGGACGACGCGGCCTCGCTCGACGCCGGGCTCACCGCGCTGTACGCCCCGCACGACCGGCCCGCGGTCCTGCACATCACCACCGACGCCCAGCTTTCCCCGCGCGTGCTGCGCGACTACTTCATCCATCTTCGCGACGCCGGGTCCAGCCCGGCGTGACATACGACCATGAGCACCCGCGCCTGGAAGACCATCAAGCCCTACACCGACATCCGGTTCGAGTCCTTCGAAGGCATCGCCAAGATCACAATCGACCGGCCGGAGGTCTACAACGCGTTCCGCCCCGAGACGAACAAGGAGATGATCGACGCGATGGACATCGCGCGCGAGGATCCCTCGATCGGCGTAGTGGTGCTCACCGGTGCAGGCGACAAGGCCTTCTGCAGCGGCGGCGACCAGAACGTGAAGGGCCGCGGCGGCTACATCGGCAGCGACGGCGTGCCGCGCCTGAACGTGCTGGACCTCCACAAGCGCATCCGCGAGCTGCCCAAGCCCGTGGTGGCCATGGTGAACGGCTACGCCATCGGCGGCGGCCACGTGCTGCACGTGGTGTGCGACCTCACCATCGCCGCGGACCATGCGCGCTTCGGGCAGACCGGCCCCAAGGTGGGCAGCTTCGACGCGGGCTTCGGCAGCAACTACCTGGCGCGGCACGTGGGCCAGAAGAAGGCCCGCGAGATCTGGTTCCTCTGCCTCCAATACTCGGCCCAGGAGGCATTGGACATGGGCATGGTGAACAAGGTGGTGCCGCTGGCCGAGCTGGAGGACACCACCGTGGAATGGTGCCGCATCATGATGCAGCGCAGCCCCCTCGCCCTCCGCATGATCAAGCGCGGCCTCAACGCCGAGCTCGACGGCCAGCGCGGCCTGATGGAGTTCGCCGGCGACGCCACGCTGATGTACTACCTGATGGACGAGGCGCAGGAAGGACGGAACGCCTTCCTGGAAAAACGCACGCCGGACTTCCAGAAGTTCCCCAAGTTCCCATAAGCGCAAGGGCGCATCCTCACCGGCCCGTTGCACGGACACTTCCGGGATCGCTCTCCTGCGGCACACGGGGGCCATGGATGCTCTCTAGCAAGGCCAGGGCGCTGCCGGCGTGCTTGTGGCGCACGATGGGTTCCGACCCGTGGATGCGCGTGACCACGATGACCAATGCGAGCGCCACGCCGTTCCGTTCGCGCAGGTACTGCTCCACGGACACGGCCGTGCCGCTGAGCTCGCCCTGATAGGCACCGTACAGCGTCGAATCATCGACGTGTCGGACATCGCATACCAGCGCGAGCCGGGTGCCGACCGTGGCCTGGATGCTTTTCCGCAAGCAGGCGGTCGCGTTCCCTGCATACCGGATGGGAGCGGGATCGAGGATCACCAGGGCATCATCGGGCGTGAGGAAGACCTCCATGTCCTCGGTCTCGAGGTCCATGATCCACCCGGGGTCGGCCTGCATGCCCAGGCACTTCCGGTGGGCGGCGAACCAGTTCCGTTCGGGCCGGAGGGCCGTTTGTGCTTGCGCGCTCAGCGCGGTGGCCAGGATCACGTTCATGACGAGGGTGCTGTGCATGTTCCACATGTGCAGGGCGCATTGATGGTCCCCGGCCTCCTGTCGTCCCTTTCGGCCGGTGCTCCCGGAACGCCGTTACAAACCTCCGCAGGACCCCAGGGGAAAAGAACCCCATGAAGGGGTGGGTCACGCGGACCGGCTTGTACCGCCGCTCACGGAACGACCAACCGGTGGCCGGTGATCGTCAAGCCGTCATCGCAGCGCACGAAGTAGGCACCGGGGGCCAGCAGATGCGACAGATCCATCCACACCCATCCGTTCGCTGCGGGGCACGCCCGCTTTCGCAGCAGGAAGTTGCCCGCGGGATCCAGCACGGTGATGGTGACCCGCGTGCTGCGCCGATCCACCTGTACCGTGAGGATGCCGTCATCCTTGCCCGGGTATCGAGCCATGCGGGAGGGCGGCGAGGCCTCGGGCCGTCCATGCCCGCCCGTGGCGGTGCGGTGCATATCGGTGCGGGCCTCGCACAACGACCGACAGGGGCCGCATGCCTTCGTGCCGGACAACAAGGCGAGAAGGAGCAGCACGCGTTCCATGGGAGGCCGCTTTTGGAATGCGGCGATGCAAACCTGTCCCCGCCACTTCCCTGGCGGAACCCCATGATGGGGTGGGTCCGGCCGATGCTACAGTGATGGTGTGCGCACGAGCGCCGTGTCCTTCCCCGATGCATCACGCATCGGGAGATCCGCCTTTGCCCCGGCAGCAGGCGACCGTATGGTGGAGGCGCGACCCATGTCCCCATGATCGTGCGGGCGGGTCATGGGACCACCCGTACATGGGGGTCCGGGTCCATCGCGATGGCGGTTGCTTCGCACCATCGGAACACCATACGGCTCCTCGCACGTTCCAACGGATGCGCAGCTCGTTCCGGTTCGAGCGATCGTGCAACAGCGCGCCGCGGTTGAACGCACGATCGCATGTTCGTCCTCAATGGACATGGGCCGTCGGATCGCGCACACGTCCCCGCCGATGACCCGTTGCAAAGCATGACCTTCACCTCTGCATGAGAACCTTCGAACTCACCATGACCGCCGCGGTGATCCTCGGCTGCATCTTCAAGATCATGCATTGGCCGTGGGCGAGCGCCCTCATTGTTCTCGGAGGGAACGGGCTGGCGTTGTTCTACTTCCCGTTCGGTTTCCGCACACTGCCCGCGCCCAAGCCCACCGACCAGGTCCTCTGGATGACCTTGTTGGGCGGCGCTTCGTTGAGCGTTACGTTGTACGGCCACGTGGCCTTCCTGCAGAGGTGGCCGAACAACCCGCAGCTGTTGGTGGCCGGTGCGATCGGCTGCGCGATCTCCCTGCTCGTGGGGTCGGTGCTCCGATACAGGCATCCGCGTCTGGACATCTACTTCGATGGCCTTCTCATCCGTTGCCTGGTGCTGGGCTTGCTGGCCATCACCCTGTGGCAGCTCTTCTCCGGCAAGCCGCGCTGAACATCCATAGAGCCTGTTCAATATCCCTTCACAGGCGTCCCCCGGCCTCTTTTCCGCTAGGACTTCCCCGGAAAATAGTCTCGGGGCCCATCATGCAAGAGATCCTGAGCAGGCTGCTACAACGGGACCACCAGATCGATCGTGGTCCCCTGTCCCGGTGTGCCCCTGACGCGCAGATCGGCCTTCATCTCCGCAGAGCGCGCATGCATGTTGCGCAGGCCGTTCCCTCCCATCATGCCGGATGCGGGACCGCTCGTGTCCAGGCCCCTGCCATTATCGGCTATGGTCATCCGCAACCGGTTGTTCCCGTGCGTGAACGAAGCGGTCACTTCCGTGGCCTGGGCATGTTTCGCTGCATTGTTCACGGCTTCCTTGAAGATGAGGTAGAGGTCGCTCTTGACCAGCGGAGGGAGCGTTGCATGGAGCGCACCGGTCCCATCAAAACGGAAGGAAATGCCCTTGGCCTCGAGGACGGCGGCACCGAACTCGCGCATCCGGGCCAATAGGTCCTCCATGGAGTCCTGTTCCGGATCCACGCTCCATACGATGTCGCTCATGTTCCGCATCAGGCGTTGGGTGCGCTCACTGATCCCGGTGAGCGAGGCCGCCGCACCGGCCTCATCACCCGCTTCGGCCTTGCGCCGCGCCACGGCGCTCAGGATATTGATGCTGCTGAGGGTGCTGCCGATGTCGTCATGCAGGTCGCGGCTCAACCGGGCCCGCAGTTGCTCCAATTGCATGCGGCGACGAACGCGCGCCTGAACGAACAGCACACCAGCGAACAGGATGACGAAGCCGATCATCGCCATCAGGAGAACGCGCTGCATGCGGTGCTCGATGTCCATGCGGCGCGCACCGGCCCGTTCCTGTTCCAGTCGTCGGTCGGCCTCAGCCTCCTGTTCGATGCTCAGGGCCTTGGCACGGGCCTGTTCCACGGCGAGGCGCTCGCGCCCCACTTCGTTCAAGGCGAGCACTTCCGCCCGTTCCTGCTGAACGTGCAATGCGCCGCGCAGGTCCCCGAGGTCGGCCAATGCGTCCGCATGCACCGACAGGTAGGCCAAGCGCTGCGGCAGGCACTCGGTGCAGCGCGCAAGCTCCTCCTCGGCCGGTCCCAACGCGCTGATCGCTTCGCGCACCCGCCGCAGCCGCAGCAGTGCCTTGGCCCGCAGGACCAGGGTCTCCACGCGTGCGCCGGGCTCGCTGGCAACGAGGAAGCCATCGTGGCTGTCGTGGTCCCCGACCAGGGCATCCAGCGCGGACGCTTGGGCCGTGGCCTTGTGCAAGCTGTCGCGCGCGGGCTCCAGCAGCATGGCCAGGTGCAGCAGCCACTGCGCGTTCACCGTGGCGCGTTCGTCCCTCCGGTCCACATTGAGCGCGTTGACGGCATCCTCGCGCAACCGGGCCGCGCACCACCGCACCGAATCGCCATTGCCCGTGAGCGCATAGCAACGCCCCAGCGTGGCCGTGATCGAACTGCGCAGGTCCACGCGCGGCTCCAGGGTACGCGCCCGCAACAAATGGACGGCAGCGAGGGACGGATCCCCTAGGTCCAGGTACAGGCTTCCGATCCGCTTGCTCACCGAAGCGATGCCCACCGTGTCATGGTCCTCTTCGAAGCGCGCGAGCAGCGGTTCGAACGCCGCGATCGCCTGCTGACGCGCACCCGCGTTCTGCAACGCACGGGCCTCCACGTAATCACGCCAGTTGCGCATGACGGCTGCGCCTGAATACACGACCAGTTCATCGAAGCGCTTCCTCGTGTCCGGTTGCGGCGCATCATGGCCGATCAAGTCGCTCACGAACCCATCCACCACGCGACCGGGGTGGATCCGCGCCAATGCGGTGTCGTCGAACAAAGGCAGTACACTGTCGCAAAAGGCCGTGTCGTGCAGCACGAACGAATCCCGCAGCCGGGCCGATACGGCGGCGTAGCGCGTGCTGTCGAACATCGGGGAGACGTCTTTCCCGACAAGGCCCGGTCCGGCTTCGTTCTCCGCGCATTGCTCGAGCGTGAGCGCCAGTGCCGCGAGGAGGAACCGCACCGATCGGCGCATGCTTGCAGGGTAGGAGGCCGTTCGAGCGTTCACACCATCCGGTTCCGCAAGGCCTTGGCCACCGCCTCGCTCTTGCTGTTGACATGCAGTTTGGCATAGATGTTCTTGATGTGGAAACGCAGCGTCTCCACACCGATGTCCAATTGCGCCGCCGCCATCTTGTAGCTGTGGCCGCGCACCAACAAGGCCAGCACGTCGTGTTCCCGCGCGGTGAGCTTCTGCAGGTCCTCGCTGTTCTTGAACGGTTGGGCGAAGAGGGTGAGCACCTTGCGCGCAATGCTCGGCGTCATCGGAGCTCCCCCGCCCATGGCCTCGCGGATGCCCTCGAGGATCATTTCCGGTGCGGTCTGCTTCAGCAAGTAACCGCTGGCACCGTGGCAGATGGCCTGGAACACGTTCTCATTGTCTTCCATCACGGTGAACATCAGCACCAGCACGCCGCTCTCCCCTGCACGGATCGCGCGCAGTCCTTGCAAGCCGTTCTCGACCGGCATGTCGATGTCCATCAGCACCACGTCCGGGCGGTGGTGCGCCACGTGCTTCTCCGCTCGTTGGGCATTGCCGTAATGCGCCACCATACGGATATCGTCCGTCCCCTTCATCAGTTCCGCAAGGCTCTCGGCCAGGTCGGCGTTGTCTTCGAAGAGCAGTACACGGAGCATGGGGTCGGTGCTGTGGCCCTGTAAAATAAAGAGAGGCCGTAGTGATGGACACCCCCCCGTTCATGGGGGTGCACAGGTCCGCGTCGGAACGATCCGCTCCATACCTCCATGGTTCGCGTTCCCTTTCCGTTCTTTGGGCCATGCACCGTTGGCTCGAGGCTTTCCGCCTGCGCACGCTGCCCCTCGCTTTGAGCGGCATCCTGGCCGGCAGCGCGCTCGCCGCGTTCGCCCATCACTTCCGCGGACCGGTGATGGCGCTGGCCCTGCTCACCGCGGTGCTGCTGCAGGTGCTGAGCAACCTCGCGAACGACCTCGGCGACCACGAGCACGGCACGGACAATGCGGACCGCGTAGGGCCGCAGCGTGCGGTGCAGAGCGGGGCCATCCCGCCCGCGGCCATGAAGCGCGCGATGGTCATCTGCGGCTCGCTCGCCCTGGTCTCCGGCATCGCGCTCATCGTCGTTGCGTTCGGCCTCACCGTGCGCACGCTCGCCTTCTTCGGCCTCGGCCTGCTGGCGATGGTCGCCGCCGTGAAATACACCTACGGGAAGAACCCCTACGGCTATGCCGGGTTCGGCGACCTCAGCGTGCTGCTGTTCTTCGGCTTCGTGGGCGTGGGCGGCACCTACTACCTGCATGCGGGATCGTTGCCCTGGCCGGTGCTGCTCCCGGCGGCCGCGTTCGGCCTGCTCGCCACAGGGGTGCTCAACACCAACAACATGCGCGACCGCGTGAACGACGCCGCCAGCGGCAAGCGCACGCTCGTGGTGCGCCTGGGCGGCGAGCGCGCGAAGAGCTACCACACGATGCTCCTGGGCATCGCCTTCCTGAGCCTGGTGTTCTTCGCGTCCATGACCGCGCGCGGGGGATGGTCCTGGCTCTTCCTGCTGGGCTTCGTCCCCATCGGCATCCACGCGGTGCACGTACAGGCCAACACCGACCCGAAGGCGCTGGACCCCGAGCTGAAACGGCTCGCGCTCGGTACCTTGCTGACGGCCGTCACCTTTTCCATCGGCCTCTGGCTTTCCGCATGATCCGCGCCGCCTGGAAGGAGCTGAAGCTGACGCCCCGCTTCCCGCTCGGCACCTCCAAGGGGACCATCACCGAGCGTACGGTGTGGTACCTCATCGCCTGGGACAGCGAGCGCCCGGCCATCAAGGGCATCGGCGAGGCGGCCCTCTTCCCCGGCCACAGCAAGGAGTTCCCGGCGGACGTGCGCCTCAAGCTGCTCGAGCTCTGCGCCGACACCGGCGACTGGCGCCACCGCCTGCGCACCGATCTGGTGGACGTGCCCAGCGTGCGCTTCGCGGTGGAGCAATGCCTGAAGGACCTGGAGGCGAGCGGCACCAAGGTGCTCTTCCCCTCGGCGTTCACCCTGGGACAGCGCGGGATCCCCATCAACGGCCTGGTATGGATGGGCGACAAGGACACGCTGCGCACGCGGATCCGCGCGCAGATCGAGGCCGGCTTCAGCTGCGTGAAGATGAAGATCGGCGCCATCGGCATCGAGGAGGAACTGGCACTGCTGAAGGAGGTGCGGAAGGAACACCCCGCCTCGGAGCTCACCCTGCGCGTGGATGCGAACGGCGCCTTCCACGCGCGCAACGCGATGGACATGCTGGAGCGCCTCGCCGAGCTGGAGGTGCACAGCATCGAGCAGCCGGTGCCCGCGGGCCTCTATGAGACGATGGCCGAGCTGTGCGAGCGGTCGCCCGTCCCCATCGCGCTGGACGAGGACCTGATCGGGCTCAACACCGACGATGCGCGGGCCGACCTGCTCACGCAGGTGAAGCCCCGGTACATCGTGATCAAGCCGAGCCTCGTGGGCGGCTGGGCCGCCGCGCAGGAATGGATCGCGCTGGCCAAGGCACGCGGCATCGGCTGGTGGATCACCTCCGCGCTGGAGAGCAGCATCGGGCTCAATGCCATCGCCCAGTGGGCGGCCACGCTCGACCTCGCGCTGCCGCAGGGGCTGGGCACCGGCCAGGTGTACGTGGACAACCTCCCCGCACCCCTGCAGGTGGAGCGCGGCGCGCTGTGGTACCGCCCCGAAGGGGAATGGGACCTGGGCCGGATCGGCTGAGCGGCGCCCGATCTTCGCGGCACATGGCCTCCCCCTTCCAACGCATCATCCTTGACGGCGTCCCGCGCCAGGGCGAAGCGATCCTGCATTGGTCCGCGGAGCTGGCGGAGCGGCACCACGATGCCCCCTGGACCCGCTCCTTGGGCGCGACGCTGCGGGAGCTGATCACCGGCAGCGGGGCCCTGGCGGCACGGACCAGCGGCACCACCGGCCCCCCGAAGCCGATGATGATCCCTGCGGACGACCTGATCGCGAGCGCACGGCTCACCGCGGCCTCCTTCGGCCTGAAAGAAGGCGACCGCGCGCTGCTCTGCCTGCCGTGCGACTTCATCGCGGGGAAGCTGATGCTCGTGCGGGCCTTCGTGAGCGGGCTGGACCTGCAGGCCATCGACCCCTCGGGCAGCGTGCTGGGCCACCTGCACGGCGACCGCGGCTTCCGCTTCGCGGCGCTGGTGCCCCAACAGCTCCATCAGGCGATCGGCGAGGACCGGGCGCGGACGGAACGGATCTTCGATACGGTGCTCCTCGGCGGCGGGCCGGTGAGCGCGGTGCTGGCCGAAGCCTTGCAGGGCCTGCGGACCCGCGTGTTCCACGGCTATGGCAGCACGGAGACGGTGACGCACGTGGCGCTGCGTGCCCTGAACGGACCGGATGCGGCCGACCATTTCACCGCACTGGGAACAGTGCGCTTCGCGGTGGACGACCGCGGCTGCCTGGTGGTGCACACGCCGCACCTGCGCACGACCGAGCACCGTACGAACGACGTGGTGGAGCTGCTCGACGACCGGCGCTTCCGGTGGCTGGGCCGGGCCGACAACGTGATCCTCAGCGGCGGGAAGAAGCTCTTCCCCGAAGCGCTCGAAGCGCGGACGGCCGCCGTGGTCCCCGTGCCGCACTTCTTCGCGGCCATGCCCGATGAGCGCCTGGGGCAATGCACCGTGCTCGTGCTCGAAAGCGCGCCGCTCGCGCCCGAGGAGGAAGCGGCGCTGCTCACCGCATTGGAACGGGTGCTCACCAAGCACGAACGACCGAAGCGCATCCTCACGCTCCGGTCGTTCCGGCGCACCAGCAGCGGCAAGGTGGTCCGCTCGCTGGAGTGACAGGTCCTACTTCCCGAGGATCTTGAACATGCCCGTGCCGCACTCGGGGCAGGTGCCCTTCATGGCCTTGCGGCCGTTGGCCATCACGTTCTCCTTGGGGTCCTTCATGTTGCGCTTCGCCTTGCACTTCACGCAATACGCTTCCACGGTCGCTGCCATCGTCTGATGTGTTGGTTGATCGCTTGTGTCGTCGCCAAGGTAGTGGCGTTGGACCACGCGCGGTCGACCCATCTTTCAACAACCGTCAGCGGAGGCGCGTGCCGTCGGGGACGGGCCGCTCCACCGCGGCCAGCACGATGTCGCCGTTCGCATCGGGGAAACCGGTGACGAGGCATTGCGACATCACTGTGCCGATCTGCTTCTCCGGGAAGTTGATCACCGCGATCACCTGCCGGCCGATGAGCCCGGCCTTCGTGTAGTGCCGCGTGATCTGCGCACTGCTGCGCTTGATGCCGTGCGGGCCGAAGTCGATGCGCAGGACGTACGCCGGCTTCCGCGCGTTGGGCAGGTCGTCGGCCTCGAGCACCGTGCCCACGCAGAGCATCACCTTCTCGAAGTCGTCCCAGGTGATGGTCGCGCTCATGGCGTGATGACCTCCAGCGCGTTCACGTTGCGTACGTCGCGGGCATGGCGGCGGTCATCGGGCACGATGAGCTGCAGCGGGCCGTCGTGGTCGTCCAGCGGAGCACCGTTGCGCATCCACGTCAGGAGCACCGGCCGTTCGCGGAAGCTCGTGTCCGCCTCGGTGAGCGCCACCAGGGCGCTGTAGCCGTCGGAAGCGCCCACGCGCACCGCGGTGCGCACCATGGTGCGCTTGTCGATGGCCGCCGCCGAAGGGCAGCCGCGCGCCAGCACCTCCTTCAGCAGCGCGCCTTCATAAGTGGCCTCCGTGCCGTCGTGCGTCTTGATCGTCGCCGTGCGGTGCGGCAGGGCGCGCAGTTCCGCCAGCGTCAACCGCGCGTCGCAGGACGAGCCGTGCCGGATGCGCACCGAAACGGTATCCGATTGCGCGGCAACGGGCGCGGCGGCGAGCAGGGCGGCCAGGAGGGTCCAGCGGAAGGGCATGGTGCGAAATTGCGCAACAACCCGCTCCGCGCGATGCCGGACCTGCCGGTACGCAGGGGCCTCAGGCTTCCCGAAGCCGCTGCTGGTACTCCTCCTGGGCCCGGACGTGGGAGCTCCAGAACCCGGGAGCGGTGCGCCCGTTGAGGTGTTCCTCCAGGATGTCCAGGTGCGTGTGCCAGCCGCCCGCCACGCCCAGCATGTCCTTGTGGCCCGGCAGGCGTTCGTGCGTGAGCACCAGCAGCACGTCCTTGCCGCGTTCGCTCAGCTCGATCACCACTTCGGAAAGGCGGTCCGCCTGCTTGCCCCAGGTGAAGCCCAGGAGGCGCGGCGGCTCGCAACGCGTGACGCGGCCATCCATGCTGTGGCCGTTCTCGTACTGCTTGAACTGCTCAGGGACCGGTTCCTGCACCGCGTCCAGGTCGCGGTGCAGCCAGGTGAGCCGCATGGCCCCGCCCACGCGCAGCTCCATGGGGCCGCTCGCCAGCCATTTCGCGCGCTTCTCGGGGTCGGTGAGGTAGGACCATACGCGTTCGATGGGGCCTGGCAGCAGGCGCTCGAAGCGGACGGTGTTCGGGGCTGTCCGGATGCCGTATCGTTCCATGATCGTCGGTGTTCAGTTGTTCAACATGCCTTTCAGGGAGGCGTTCTCGTTGCGCAGGTTCAAGCCGCCTTCGTACATCGACTTCAGGTTGGCGAGCCAGAAGGTCCAGCCGCGGTGGCAGCCGATCCAGATGTCGCGCTTCGAGGCCTCGTCGGTGGGGATGTGGCTTTGCACCAGCTCCACCACCACCTGCCGGCCCACCTTCCGCAGCTTCAGGTCCACCTCGCTGCCGGCGAACGTGAACCGCAGGTGGTCCTTGCCGTTCGCCTTCAGGATGCGGCCCTGCTCCACGCCGTCATAGCCGTACCACTCCCAGGTGTAGGTGCAGCCCGCGGCGAGCTTCGCCGTTCCCTTCAGGGGCTTGCCGTCCGGCCCGGCATGCAGGGCACGCTGGAGGAACCAGCGCTCCAGCTCCGCGGCGGAGGTCCATGCCTTGTACAAGGCGGTCATGCTCGCGCGCACCGGGATGCGCAATGTGAAGGAGGTCCAATCGATCTTGCTCATGGGGTATCCGTGCTCGTACGTGTGCGTTCAGCTTCGTCCTCCTCGCGCAGCAGCCGTTCCAATGTGTCGAGGCGCGATGCCCAGAACGTGCGCGTCTCGGCGATCCACTGTGCGGCCGCATCCAGCGGCTCGGGGCGGTAGCTGAGGAAATGATCACGTCCCACGCGACGGCGCTTCACCAGGCGGGCGCGCTCGAGCACGAGGATGTGCTTGCTCACCGCGTTCAGCGACATGTCGAACGGCCGCGCGACCTCCGTCACGCGCGCCTCGCCGGCGGACAGGCGTTGCAGGATGGCGCGCCGCGTGGGGTCGGCGAGCGCCAGCAGCGTGCGGTCAAGCGTTCGTGGGGCGGACATGTCCGATCTCATCCATGTGCGTGCGCTCGGTCGTATCCGGGACACCGGCCCCTTCCGTGACCAGCTTGAACAGGCTATGGCCGATGAAGAAGTCCCACCCCTTCTCGCACTGCGTGTAGCACTCCACGTTCGGCGTGAGGCCGACATGCGTGACGGTCAACCGGGTGCCGTTCCCCGTGGACACGATGTCGAAGAGGATGTCCGTGCCCTTCCATTCCTCCCGGTCCTTCAGCCAGGGCAGGTAGCTCTCGGTCACGTGCCAGGCCATGCGCTTCCCGCGCTGCGCCTCCGTGATCCGTTGCCGGGTGCGGTGCACGTCCCCGAACTGGACGACGAACTCATCGCCTTGGGCTTCGGTGCGCCCGTCGGTATGGATCGTCCACCAGTCGGTGACACGCGTGATGGCCTCGTAGACCGCCTCGGGCGTTGCAGCCACCGTGAAGGAATGGGTGTAGTTCGTCGTTGCCATGGGGCGAATATATTCAACTGATCAGTTGAATGTCAACCGGGCGGTGGAATTTTCCCCTGACCCTGCCGACAGAGGGTGCGGGTCGATCTTTTTTAGTTAGGCATCCTAACTATATTCGCCCCGGCACCAAAACCAGCCGCCCCATGACCAAAGCCATCTTCTACCATGCCGGATGCCCCGTCTGCGTCAATGCCGAGGACCGGATCACCGAACTCATCGACCGCGACCGCTACCAGGTGGAGATCGTCCACCTCGGCGAGCAGCGCGGCCGCATCGCCGAGGCCGAGGCCGCTGGCGTGAAGAGCGTGCCGGCGCTGCTGCTGGGGCACGACGTGCTGCACATCAACTTCGGCGCGAGCCTGGCGGACGTGAAGGGCTGAACCCGATCGATCGCGGGGGAAGGCCCGGCCGATGAGGCCGGGTCTTTTCCTGCGCGCTACTTTCATCGCGCATGGCATCCGGAACATCCGGCCCGCTGGACCGGCACATCGCGGCCATCCTTGAGCGCATCGGCGAGGTGGCGCGCGCCGACCGCTGGAGGCAGGCCGCCGGCACCGAGACGACACCGCTGCAGGCGCGGGTGCTGGCCTTCATCGGCGGGCATCCGCACGAGGGCATCGGCGTGGCCCGGCTGGCCCAGGAACTGCAGGTGAGCCGCCCTACGGTGAGCGACTGCGTGAAGGTGCTGGTGGAGAAGGGCCTGCTGAAGCGCATCGCCGACCCGCGGGACGCGCGGAGCCATGCGCTGGTGCTTTCCCCGAAGGGCCGCCGGCACCAGGCCGCCATCGCGCCCGACCCGCTCGACCGGTCCATCACCGGCCTCGGCACGGCGGACAAGGAAGCACTGCTGCTCCACTTGATGCAGGTGCTGCGCAACCTGTTCACACAGGGAACGATCGACGTGCAGCGCATGTGCTGGACCTGCGCCCACTACCGCGGCGACCGGAAAGGGGAGCACCGCTGCGCCCTCCTGGGGATCGTGATGAAGCCGAAGGACCTGCGCACGGACTGCCCGGAGCATCAGCTGGCGGGAGATGCCGCATCGCGGTGACCCCGTCGCCTGCCGGACGTTCGCGGAAGAGCCGGGTCAGTACCCCCCGCCCCCGCCCTGCCCCCGCTCGATCGGGTGCCAGGTGGTCTTCACCTCCTGCGTATCCAGGATGAAGTAGGGGCTCTGGCCCGCCTCGCTCATCCAGTCCGTGACCGCGGGATGGACCACGCGCTTCAGGTTGCATGTGGCCTCCTGGTCGAGCATCGTGCGTTCCTCGCGCGTCGCTTCGGCCACGACGAGCGCATTGATGTCCATGTGCGACGCCAGCGGCTTGAGGAGCTCGCTGCGGAAGCCGGTCAGGAGGTTGACCACGCCGCCGGGCAGATCGCTGGTGGCGAGCACCTCGGTGAAGGTCACCGCGGGCAGGGGCTGGCGCTCGCCGGCCACCACCACGGCCGTGTTGCCGCCCGCGATCACGGGCGCCACCACGCTCACCAGGCCGAGCAGGCCGCTTCCCGCAGGGGCCATCACGCCCACCACGCCGGTAGGCTCGTACACGCTGAAGTTGAAATGCGACGTGTTCGTGGGGTTCACGCTGCTGAAGAGCGCGAGGTACTTGTCGCACCAGCCGGCGTAATGGACCCAGCGGTCGATGGCGGCGGCCACC
The DNA here is from genome assembly GCA_018267055.1 of Bacteroidota bacterium. Lineage (GTDB taxonomy): Bacteria > Bacteroidota > Bacteroidia > Flavobacteriales_F > PHOS-HE28 > PHOS-HE28. The sequence continues at coordinate 5,135 of JAFDZF010000168.1, read as the reverse complement.
TCGGCCTCGGCCTGCTTCTGCGAAGCTCCATGCAGCATCAGCTCATGCACGAACTGCGCGCTGCGGCCTTCGAGCATCTCGCCGATGCGGTAGAGGATCTGTCCCCGGTTGAAGGCGCTGCGCGAAGCCCAGCCACCCGATGCCCCGCGCGCGGCGATCACCGCATCACGCACGTCCTTGCGGCTGCTGCGGCACACGTTCGCCAGCGGCCTGCCGTCCGCGCCCTTGGGCTGGTAGTAGCGGCCGCTCTCGGTGCGCGGGAACTTGCCGCCGATGAAGATCTTGTAGGTCTTCATCACGGGAAGGCGCTCCTTCTTCGCCGCACCGTTCCCGGCATGGCCGTTCAGTTCCGGCCTGGCGGCGGGCTTGGTCAGGGTCTTGCTCATGGTATCGTTGCGCCCGGCGGGCCCTCTCCAAAACTACGGATCCCGCGGCCGCACCACGCGTCACCGGCCCGCGAGCACCCGCTGGATATGGCCGTCCACGTGCGCGATCCGTCGCTCCAGCGAGCGGTAGTACTGGAGGATGAACAGCCTGTTCTGCTGGATCTTCAACAGGTGCATCAGCATGCGGGCACGATCGGCCGGCGCCAGTTGCAGCGGCGTCTCCAGGCCGACGGGCATCCCCTCGGGCGAAAAGAGCAGGTGCGGCACGATCACCTCGCTGAAGGCCGGGTAATAGCTGTCGTGCAACTGCAGCTCGTCGTACTCCTCCTCCAGCTTGGCCAGGATCTCCAGGTCGTATTCGTACAGCCCGATGATGTCGCTGCGCAGGCTGTCATCGGCGATCAGCTCCAGGCCGCGCGACCGGAGGGACTGGTAGCCGGAGGTGTTCTGGAGGGAAATGAAGTCGCGCGTGAGCGAGAGGGCGTACTGCGCCAGGGAATCCGTGGGCACCGTGCCACCGAGGACGACCCTGCGCCAGTAGCGGCAGGCGTTGATCCCCTCCACGTGCCCGCCCACGTTCAGGCGGATGTCCTCCAGGTCCTTGTGCAGGCCGTGGGAGATCTCCACCAGGATCTTCTCCGCGGCCTGCGCGTCCTTGCGGTCGCTGTTCCACTTGTCCAGCGCGAATGCGGCGACGACCGCGACGAAGATGGAGACGAACTCGAACGCGTACTTCTTCCAGCCCATGGGGTGCGTATGGCGGGCGGCCAAGGTAGGCGTGGCGCACCTACCCCTGCTTCATGCCGGGCCGGAGGCTCATGGCGTGCCGGGGCCCGGCCGCTGGAGCGTCGTCCGGCACACGCCGCCACGCCCATTGTCGTAGACCAGCACGAACGCCTCCTCGGACACGGCCTCGATCCGCTCCGAAGCCTCATCGCCCCGGTCCCAGACCATCGTATTCCCTTCCACGGCATAGCGCATCGTATCGCTTCGGCTCGGGGCGCGACCCGGCTCCGAGCGCACGCACGTACCATCCGCTCGGAACAGGTACCGCACCGGCGAGGCCGTGGCCGGCGCCTTCACGGACGACCAGGAAGGGAAGTCGCACCGATAGGTGCCTGTCCATTCGCCCACGAACCATCCCGCGCCCTTCCGCGCACAGGAAGGCCCGCTCAATGCAACGACCACGCCCAGCAGGAGGAAGGCGAGACGGGGTCGCAGGGTGTCACGGCACATCGGAGCGGAACAGGGTATCGCCGCGCTGCACATATCGGACCGTATCGATCCGGTAGGGCGACGGCCGCGCATGGGCGAAAAGCGGCTGGTAGAACGACGGATCCCGAACGGCCGCATCCGTGCGGAGGCTGTCGCCGACCAGGATCAAGGTATCCCCCGCCCACCGGAGATCGCCCAAACCGATGTCGAACCCGACCTCGTAGACCATGTGGTAGACGAAGCGGCCCTCCTCCAGGGACAGATGGGCCGCATGGAGGTTCCCCTGGCTTCCGAAGCGCAGGGCGGCCGTGCGTTCCCGAACGAGCTTCGCCGGCATCCGCGGGCGCGCCCGCTCGCCCAAGGCCATGGAGGAAAGCAGCACTGCCAGGAGGAGGACGGGACCGACACGGGTGAAAGAGGAACGGGATCGCATCAGGACCAAAGCTATCGATGGCCCACGCCCGGATCCTTCACGCACGGGATGCCGGCAGCCGCTACCTTGGTGGTACCCATCCTGACCCCATGTCCCGACACGTCACCGGCATCGGCGGACTTTTCTTCCGCTCGGACGACCACCAAGCGCTTGCACGCTGGTACAACCAGCATTTCGGCATCAACGACCAGGAGAACGGCTGGATCTGGCAGCAGGACGCCGGCCCCACGGTGTTCTCGCCGTTCAAGCGCGACACCGACTACTTCGGCAGCGACAAGCAGCATTTCATGCTGAACCTGCGCGTGCAGGACCTCGATGGCCTGCTGAAGAAGCTGGAGGCCGGCGGCGTCCGCATCGACCCCAAGCGCATGGACGAGGACTACGGCCGCTTCGCGTGGGTGTACGATCCGGAGGGGAACAAGATCGAACTGTGGGAGCCGAAACAATGAGCGCTCTGTTCGCCCGAACGATCGTGATCGCCGCGCTGCTCGGCGCTATCCCGCCGACCTTCGGGCAAGATCCACCTTCGGGGAGGCTGCGGGAACAGGTATCCAGCGAAAGGGCCGTGGAACTGGCAGAGCGATTCGTGCGTGAGAACGGCTATACCGATGCTCCGGACAGCGTGATCAAAGCTCAACTGGACCAAGAAAGCATCGAGTGGACCAACGATCGTGCTGAAGCAATCGAGGCACGGAGGAATACGCTGCTGCCAAAGGCGATCGGCGTAAAGGCGGCCAATGGGGAATGGGGGGTGGCGTTCGATCGCGTAAGCCATCCTGGTACATGCCGCGTAGTGACCATGCGCAAGGATGGCACCCGAATGAAATTGCAGCACCAAGACGGTATCCGTGGGTCCTGGATCGGTTCTGAACAACGATAGGACCCACCATGATCGTTGAAGCGCAGAAGACCTTACACGGATCCGAGGCCGCGATCCGAGCAGTGATCACCAGCAGATGATATGCCCATGAGAAAGCTCCGGATCTTCGAACACATCTCGCTGGACGGCCTCATCGCGCCACCCGGCGACGACGCCTACGCGAACGGCGGATGGACGGCACCGTACCGCAGCCCGGCCGGACTGGAGCTCGTGCTCGATGCGCAAGGCGAGCGGTTCGACCTGCTGCTGGGCCGGCACACCTATGACCTCTGGTCCGCCTATTGGCCGAAGGCGGGGAACAACCCGATGGCGGACCGGCTGAACGCCGCCACGAAATACGTCGTGACGCACCGGCCGGACAGCCTCGCCTGGGGGCCGGCCCAGGGCCTGGGCGCGGACATCCTGGACGGCGTTCGAGGCATCAAGTCCATGGACGGCCCCGACCTGATCCTCTGGGGAAGTGCGACACTGACCACACCGCTGCTCGCACAGGGACTGGTGGACGAGGTGGTGCTGATCACCTATCCCGTGCTGCTCGGTGGCGGCAAACGCCTGTTCGCGGACGGGTCCGCCGCGCGCGAGCTGGCGCACGTCGGCACACGGGCGACGCCCACCGGCCTGCTCGTGAACACATACCGCTGCATCGGAGCGCTGCCCAAGCCATGACCGTCGAAGCGCAGGTCACCATCAACGGCTCCAAGGCCGCGGTCTGGGCCGCGACCATCGACATCGCGCGCTTCGCGGATCTCCTCAGCGGCGTTGAGAGGATCGAGATCGTGGAACAGCCGGCGACCGGCCTCGTAGGCCTGAGGTGGAAGGAGACCCGCATCCTCTTCGGGAAGCCGGCCGCCGTGGAGAAGTGGATCACCGAGGCGCAGGAGAACGCGTTCTACACAACAAGAGCGGAGCAGGATGGCTTCGTGTTCGTGACCACGAACCGCGTTTCGGGAAGCGATGGCAGCGTCGTGCTCACCGGCTCCCATGGGACCAGGCCGCAGGGGTTCGCTGCGAAGCTGAAGGCGCTGCCGATGGTCTTCTTCAAGGGGATGATCAAAAAGGCGATCCTGCAGGACCTGAACGACATCAAGGCGGCGGTCGAGCGAGGATGACGGAGCACGTACGTCCTGGTAATATTGGGACCACCTTCCGGAACATGATCCGCGATACCCTTCTTCCCTTGTTGACCGAACGCTTTCCCGGTCGCTATACCCTGGCAGGACCGGGAGTGGAACCCTTCGTGACCTTCCCTGCGGAACATCCGGAGGTCGGTGATGTGCAACTCCACGACGACGGGGATGAGATCACATTGATCGCCGGCAGGTTCACGCATGGGCACTTTTCCAACTACGATGGGATCTCCCTGGTGGAGAAAGAGCAGGCGATCGCGAAAGATGTCATCGATTTCCTGTCCGATCTTTTCGCGGATCGGGTCGTCCTTTGGGGATCGCACCAAGGAGGAGGCGGTTGGCGGGTGATCGATCCGGCCACCTATGAAGGCAGCAAGCGCCGCAACGAATACGTATGGTCCGGTCCATGGGAACGCTGAACCCAGGTCTTTGAGCAGCACGCCCGCATCCCCTTGAACCAACCCATGCGCCCCCTCCGCTTCTCCCTCAACGTCACCCTGGACGGCTGCTACGACCACACCGTGGGGATCGCCGACGAGGAGCTGCACCGCAACGCCATGGCGTACATCGCGGGATGCGATGCGCTGCTCTTCGGGCGGGTGACCTACGGAATGATGCGGGCCGCGTGGCGCCTGCCAGTATCGTGGCCGATGCCGAACTGGATGCTGCCGTTCGCGCGGACGATCGACGCGGCGAAGAAGTACGTGGTAAGCAGCACGCTGAAGGAGGTGGACTGGAACACGGAGCTCGTGCGCGGGGACCTGGCGACGTTCGTTCAGCAGCTCAAGCATCAGCCGGGCAGGGCGCTTGGCGTTGGCGGCGTGCAGCTCGCGATGGCCTTGACGGAACTGGGCTTGATCGACGAGTACCAGTTCATCGTGCACCCCAGGATCGCCGGTCACGGACCGACCCTGTTCGCGGGGCTATCGAAAATGGTCGACCTGAAGCTCGTGGACCGGAAGGAATTCGAATCCGGGGCGGTGGTGATGCAGTATGCGGTGAAGCGGTAGCGGGTGACCGCTGAGGCGCAAAGATGCAGAGCCTCCTTGCGCTTTAGTGCCCCTGCCGTCCATGCTCATTGACGCAGGATCTTC
>JAFDZF010000167.1 GCA_018267055.1 Bacteroidota bacterium | reverse complement strand
TACATCCCCGGCGACGACAAGCGCACAGTGAACTGGAAGGCCACCGCGCGCCGCAGCAAGCTGATGGTGAACCAGTACCAGGACGAGAAGGCCCAGCAGATCATCAGCTTGATCGACCTGGGCCGCACCATGAAGATGCCCTTCGAAGGCCTGAGCCTGCTGGACCGCGCGATCAACGCCACACTGGTGCTGAGCGACATCGCCATCAAGAAGGACGACAAGGCGGGCGTCATCACCTACAGCAACGCCGTGCACGCGGTGCTGCCGCCCGGCCGCGACAAGGGCCAGCTCCGCAAGGTGCTGGAACTGCTCTACGCACAGCGCACCGACTTCGCGGAGACCGACTTCGACACGCTCTTCGCCACGGTGCGCCGCAGCCTGGGCCAGCGCAGCCTGCTGGTGGTGTACACCAACTTCGAGAGCCTTACGGCCATGCGCCGGCAGCTGCCCTTCCTCCAGCGGCTGGCGCGGGCCCACCTGGTGGCGGTGGTCATCTTCAAGAACACCGAGCTGGACACCGTGATGGACCGGCCCGACCGCGACACGATGGACGTGTACATCAAGACCATCACCGGCAAGTTCATCTACGAGAAGCAGCTCATCGCCAAGGAGCTGGAGAGCCACGGCATCCTCACCATCCTGACGCGGCCGCAGGACCTGAGCGTGAGCGTGCTGAACAAGTACCTGGAGATCAAGGCGCGTGCCTTGTTGTGAACCAGGAGGCAAAGGCATTGATTGCTTCTTGCCTTTGCCTCCTGCTCCTGCCGCTTGCCCCCCGCCACCCGCCCGGTCATCCTTCCGTCCCGTTCCAACGTATGCATGCCCGGGGCCCTGGCCCTCCCGCTACCTTTGCACCCCGACCCAGGCCCCTTCGATCCATGACCACCAACGACCAGCACCGCGTTCCGCTGAGCCCCAACCAGAAGGCCCGGCGGATCAACATGGACGCGGAGATCTACGGCACCTTCGCGGAGATCGGCGCCGGGCAGGAAACGGTCCGCCACTTCTTCCGGGCCGGCGGCGCCAGCCAGACCATCGCGAAAGCGATGAGCGCCTACGACAAGGACTTCAGCAACGCCATCTACGGGCCCGAGCCGGGCAACCGCTTCGTGTGCGAGAGCCGCCTGAAGAACATGCTCCGCCACGAGTACAACCTGATCGTGGAGCGGCTGGACCGCAAGGACCACCCCACCAAGCGCTTCTTCACCTTCGCCAACACGGTGGCCAGCAGCACCTACGAGCGCCCGCACAGCGGCCACGGCTGGATCGGCGTGCGCTTCCAGACCGCGCCGGACCGGCCCACGAGCGACGTGATCATCCACGTGCGGCTGCACGACCCCGACATCAGCCTGCAGCAGGAGAGCATCGGCATCATGGGCGTGAACCTGCTCCACGCCTGCTTCTTCCTGCACAAGGACCCGCAGGAGATGATGACGGCGCTCTACGACAACGTGAGCCGCCACGTGGTGGAGGTGGACATGATCCAGATGAACGGGCCCGACTTCAGCCAGGTGGACAACCGCCTGCTGAGCCTGCAGCTGGTGAAGCGTGGCTACACCGACGCGGTGATCTTCGGCCCCGACGGGCAGAACCTCCAGGCGAGCGAGGTGCTGTACAAGAAGAACATCCTGGCCATCCGCGGCAGCTTCCGCCCGGTGACCAAGGTGAACATCGACATGATCATGAACGGCTACAACATGTTCATCAAGGAACAGCGTGTGGACCGTCAGAACCTGCAGGTGCTCTTCGAGATCACCCTGAACAACCTGCAGAGCGACAGCGGGGACGTGGACGAGAAGGACTTCATCGACCGCGCGGACATCCTGTGCTCGCTGGGGCAGACCGTGCTGATCAGCAACTACCAGGAGTACTACAAGCTGGTGGAGTACTTCAGCCGCTACACCAAGGCGCGCATGGGCCTGATCATGGGCGTGAACAACCTGATCGAGGTCTTCGAGGAGAAGTACTACCGCCACCTCAACGGCGGCATGCTCGAGGCCTTCGGCATCCTCTTCACCCGCGACCTGAAGGTGTACGTGTACCCGAGCAAGCCCACCAAGGAAGCCTCGATCATGACCACGGGCAACATGCCGGTGCACCCGCGCCTGCGCCCGCTCTATGAGTACCTGCTGAGCAACAAGCGGATGGTGGACATCGACAGCTTCGACCCCGACGTGCTGCACATCTTCAGCAAATCCGTGCTGCAGATGATCCGCAACGGCAAGCCCGGCTGGGAGGAGATGGTGCCGCCCTACGTGGACAATATGATCAAGGACAACCGGCTGTTCGGCTACATGCCGCCGAAGGAGCCGGCCCCCGTGCAGAAGGCGGGCGCGAGCGCCTGATCCGCACCGGCGCGCGTTACCCCGGTCGCCGCCCGGCATTGTCCGGTGCATGCGCATCCTACTGCCGCTCCTTGGGCCATTGATGGCCTGCGCCCAGCCGCTGGACACCGGCCCGGAGCATCCTGCCCGTCCGGCGGCGTCCTCGAACGGCCACACCATCGCCACGCGGTTCGCACCGCCCGCCGGCTTCACCCGCGTGGCAGCGGCGCAGGGATCGTTCGGCGCCTACCTCCGCGGCCTGCCGGTGAAGCCCGAGGGCGCGCTCGTGCATCTGTTCGACGGCTCGCTGAAGCCGCGCCAGGACGTGCACGCGGCGGTCGTGGACCTGAGCGTGGGCGACAAGGACCTGCAGCAATGCGCTGACGCGATCATGCGGCTGCGGGCGGAACACAGCTATGCCGCGGGCCGGCAGGACGACATCGCGTTCGACCTCACCAACGGCTTCCGCGCGGAATGGGCGCGCTGGCGCACCGGCGAGCGCATCCGGGTGAGCGGCAATACCTGTACGTGGGCCCGCACCGGAAAGGCGGACAGCTCGCACGACGAACTGCTGCGCTACCTCACGTTCGTATCCACCTATGCCGGATCGCTGTCGCTCCAGCGCGAGCTGGACCGGTCCACACCCAAGGACCTGGCGGCATCGGACCTGCGGATCGGCGACGTCTTCATCCAAGGCGGCTCCCCGGGCCATGCGATGCTGGTGGTCGACGTGGCCGTCCATCCCGATGGACGCAAGGCCTTCCTGCTCGCCCAGAGCTACATGCCCGCCCAGGAGATCCACGTGGTGAAGGACCTGCAGCACCCCGAGCTGGGCGCCTGGTACGTACTGGAAGGCGACGACCGCCTGTACACGCCCGAATGGACCTTCGGCTGGGGCGATCGGCGGACCTGGTAGATCGCCGATATTGGTCATCCGACCTCCACCACCATGATCATCGTGTTCAAAGGCCGCGGCTGGCTCGTCCCCCTCACCGGCATCGCCTCCGTGGCCGTGTGCGCCATCGCCGGCCTGAAGGACCCCATCATCGTCTGGTCCACCTTCGGCCTCTCGGGCCTCGTGGACCATTACCTGGGCCGGAAGTGGAACAGCGCGGAAGGACGGCTCTACCAGGACCTGCACACCGGCGATGTGGTCGAGGTACGGCCGGAGCACAGCTTCTTCTGGATCCCGATGCAGTACTGGCTCTACATCAAGCTGGCCATCGCCGCTGCCTGCATCCTCTTCGTCGTGACCAGGACCACCACCTGAGGGCCATCGCCAAGGCGGGACGCCTGGTCCATCCGGGAAAGCGGCGGCCGCCACCAAAAGCGCCGCGGGCCGCTCCCGAAGGAACGGCCCGCGACGAAGGGACGATCGGCGTCATCCACCAGGACCTACCCCAAGCATGAGTTCATTGTGGAACTACCTGGCGGTTATAGCATGTCTATCGGGGGACTTGAAAGGACCGGCAAGCAGGCCCCTCGTGCCCGGGATAGGTGCTAGTGGATCGCGAAAGCGAACCTAGCCCTCCCGTTCTCCCCCGTTTGTAGTATTCCGACTACGCGCCCATTTTTTCGCCGGACCCCGGCAGACAGGCCACCTACCCGCCGATCTTCTTCAGGATCGCCGGGGGGATGCCCTTCTTGTTCACCATGAAGCCGGTGGTCTTGTAGCGCACATAGTTCTTGCTCATGTAGAGGTAGCCCTTGTGCTCGTTGTCCGTGCCCCAGGAGTTCTTCACGGTGTACCACTCGGTGCCGTTCTGGTCCTTGGCGATGCCGGTGATCTGCATGCCGTGGTCGTCCTGGGTGGTGTAGTTGTCGAAGGCCCGCTGGCGCAGCTCGGGCGTGATGGTCATCTCGGGCTTCGGGCCGGTGAAGAGGGCGGCCCGCTGGTCCTTCGTCAGCTCATCGGCATCGGTGGTGGGCACATAGGCCACGCCGTTCTTCCAACTGAAGGAAGGCTCGCTCACGTCGCCGCCCCACGACACGGTGTAGCCCTGGCGCAACGCATGGTCGATGATCGTGATCATGTCCTCCATCGGCACGTTCCAATCCTGCTGGAAGGCCCAGTTGTCGGGCACCATCATCATCGTCTTCGTCCAGTAGGGCGCGGTGGTCACGGACACGAACTCGATGTAGTCGGCGGGGTCGAGCTTCACCACGTCCTTGGCGAAGGACTCCGGCGTGTAGCTCTTGCCCTCGTGGGTGAAGGTAGCGGGCACGGCGCCGAGGTAGGCGTCCAGCACGCCGCTGAAGGCCTTCTTCCACACCGGCGTCAGCTTGCCGTTGTTCGGCGCCTTCACCACCGCGTCCAGCATGGCCTGCAGCACGGCCTGCATCTCGCCGAACTGGTTCTTGGAGGTGCCGTAGTTCAGGCCGGTGTACACGTCCTCGGGCATGGTGCCGTACTTGGCGTACATGTTCACCACATCGTGCGGCTCGCCTCCGTCGCCCCAGCTCAGCGCACCGTGCATGCGCACGTAGTTGTCGGCCTTCTCCTCATAGGCACGGCGCGCGCTGTAGATCTTCGAGAGATGGATGGCCGGGCCGCCGCGCTTGATCATCTCCGACTCGAGGAAGCTGTTGGCCGAATAGCTCCAGCAGGTGCCGGACGAGGCCTGGTTCTCCACCGGCGTCGCCTCGGCGCTCACCACCGGGGTGAACCGGAAACCGCTGGTATCGCTCTGATTGGCGCTGACCTTGCGGATGAGATCGTCCTGGGCGAAGAGACCGGCGGCCAGCATCAGGGGCGCCGCGGTGCAAAGGATGCGAGGGGACATGGATGAAGATCGAGAGTTGGGGGGCAAAGAAAGCCGATCGATCGACGCCCTCCCCCTTCTGGCCGGGACGAACGGTGAAGCGAGCCGCCGGCACCCGCCTGCTACTTTCGGCCCGATGGACGAGGAGCGGACGAGCGGCGACGTCACGATGCGGCCGGTGGCCCTGGCCGACCTGGACGAGCTGCAGCGCATCAGCCGCCGCACGTTCGTGGAGACCTTCGCGGCCGTGAACACGCCTGCGGATATAGAGGCCTACCTGGCGGACCGGCTCAGTACCGAGCGGCTGCAGGCCGAGCTGGCCGATCCCGGCTCCACGTTCCGTTTCGCCGTCCTGAACGGCCGCACCGCCGGCTACCTGAAGGTGAACACCGGCCGCGCACAGACCGAGCTCCAGGAGGAAGGCTCGCTGGAGATCGAGCGGATCTACGTGCTGGCGGAGTTCCAGGGAAGGCGGATCGGGCTCCTCCTCCTCGAGGAGGCCTTGCGGATCGCCCGGGACCAGGGGCTGCGCTCGGTATGGCTGGGCGTGTGGGAGCGGAACACGAAGGCCATCGCCTTCTACCGGAAGAACGGGTTCGCGGCGTTCGGCCAGCACGTGTTCAAGCTGGGCGGGGATGAGCAGGTGGACCTGCTGATGCGGCGGCCGATCGGCGCGTGACCCGGCCCCAAGCGGCGGCCCCTTCACATCCTTTAACGGGGACATCGCCTTCCGGAAAGGCGATGGTTGCATTTGTAACTGTTCGATCCGCAACTTTGCGCCCCCATGATCGCCCGGCCTGAAAGTCCCATCGTCGCCCTGGGGTATTGGTTCTCGGTGGCCGGGCGCCAGTACTTCGAGGCGCTGCTGGAGCACATGGAGCACCTCGACCTCGAGCGCTGGTTCTATGCCCTGGTGGTGATCGACCATGGCAAGGGCAAGCTGAGCCAGCAGGAGCTGGCGGACGCCCTTCGCATGGACAAGGTGACGGTGACGCGCGCGATCGACCACCTGAGCGAGCGCGGCTACGTGGAGCGCTGCGACTGCACGCACGACCGGCGCAAGCACCTGCTCAAGCTCACTCCCAAGGCGCGTCCCGCCCTGCGCGACCTGCGCAAGGCCTACGCCGCCCTGAACGAACGCGCGCTCGCGGGCCTCACCGCCGAGGAGCGCGAACGCTTCCTGTCGCACCTGCACCGGGTGGTGACGAACCTGCACACGGACACGCCCGTCGTGGGCGCCGACCAAGCCAAGATCCCCTCGTGATGCCACGCCTCCTTCCCTCTCCCCTGCCCGCGCTGCTCCTGATCGGCATCGGAACGGCCGCCACCCTTGCCGCCTGCGGGGGCAAGGACGGGCCCGCGGCCATGAAAGGCCCGCAAGGCCCGCTGGTGGTGGGCACGGTGGTGCTCACGCCCCGGCCCATGGACCGGATGATCATGAGCTCGGGCACCCTGCTGCCGAACGAGGCCGTGAACGTGCTCAGCGAGGTCAGCGGGCGCATCACGGCCATCGGGTTCGAGGAAGGACGCACCGTGGGCGCCGGGCAGGTGCTGGTGCGCATCAACGACGACGACCTGCAGGCCCAGCTGCGCAAGGCCGAGCTCGGCGTGCAGCTGGCCGAGCAGGACGAGCAGCGCAAGAAGCAGCTCCTCGCCGTGAGCGGTGTGAGCCAGGAGGTGTACGACCAGTCGCGGATCCAGCTGGAGAGCCTGCGGGCCGATGCCGACAACCTGCGCGCGCTCATCGCCAAGACCACCATCCGGGCCCCCTTCAACGGGCGCATCGGCCTGCGGCAGGTGAGCGTGGGCGGCTTCGTCTCCCCCAACACCCTGATCGCGAGCCTGCAGCAGACCGACCCGATCAAGGTGGAGTTCACCGTGCCGGAGCGCTATGCCAACCGGCTGGGCGCGGGCGGCCGCATCACCTTCACCGTGGACGGCGACACCAGCACCTACCAGGGCGAGGTCTTCGCCATGGAGCCCGCGGTGGACGCCAGTTCGCGCAGCGTGCGCGTGCGGGCCCGCGCGCCCAACCGCGACGGCCGCCTGACCCCCGGGTCCTTCGCCCACGTGTCGGTGCGCCTGGACCGCATCCCCGACGCGCTCGTGGTGCCCACCGAAGCGGTGATCCCCGACATCCAGGGGCAGAAGGTGCTGCTGATGAAGAACGGCCGGGTGAAGAGCGCGCGCGTGACGCTGGGCGACCGCCTGGAGGACAGCGTGCAGCTCACCAGCGGCGTGGCCCCGGGCGACACCGTGATCACCACCGGTCTGCTGGCCGCGCGCGACAGCATGCTGGTGAAGCCCGGCGCCGCGGGGGCCGTGCGCGAGGCGCCCGACAGCACCGACGCCCAGCAGGAACAGTGAGCCCAGCACGAGCGGAACCATGAACATCAGCTCCATCAGCATCAACAGGCCGGTACTGGCCTCGGTGATCAGCATCCTGCTGGTGCTCTTCGGCATCATCGGCTTCACCTACCTGGGGGTGCGCGAGTACCCGAGCGTGGACCCGCCGATCATCACCGTGACCACCAACTACGCGGGGGCCAACGCGGACATCATCGAGAGCCAGATCACCGAGCCGCTGGAGGAATCGATCAACGGCATCGCGGGCATCCGCTCGCTCACCAGCACCAGCAGCGCCGGGCGCAGCACGGTGGTGGTGGAGTTCAACCTGGACGTGGACCTGGAGGCCGCGGCCAACGACGTGCGCGACCGCGTGAGCCAGGCCGTGCGCAACCTGCCCGCCGACGTGGACCCGCCGGTGACCGTGAAGAGCGATGCCGATGCCAACCCCATCGTGAGCATGACCATCCAGAGCGACCAACGCTCGCTGCTGGAGCTCACCGACATCGCCACCAACCAGTTCAAGGAGCGCCTGCAGACCATTCCCGGCGTGAGCCAGATCAACATCTGGGGCGAGAAGAAGTACAGCATGAAACTGCTGCTGGACCCCGCACGGATGGCCGCCTTCCGGGTGACGCCCCAGGACGTGGGCGCCGCGCTCCAGCGCGAGAACGTGGAGCTGCCCAGCGGCACCGTGGAGGGCTGGAACACCGAGCTCACCATCCGCACCATCGGCCGCCTCACCACCGAGGAGCAGTTCGACGACATGATCATCCGCCAGGACGGCGGGGCGGTGGTACGGCTGCGCGACGTGGGGCAGGCCAGGCTCTCGCCGGAGAACGAGAAGACGCTGCTGCGCGGCAATGGCGGCATCCCCATGGTGGCCGTGGCCATCACCCCGCAGCCGGGCAGCAACTACGTGGCCATCGCCGACGAGTTCTACAAGCGCTTCGCGCAGATCAGCCAGGAGATGCCCGCCGACCTGCGCTACGTGGTGGCGCTGGACACCACGGTGAGCATCCGCAAGGGCATCAAGGAGGTGGAGGAGACCATCCTCATCGCCTTCGGCCTGGTGGTGCTCATCATCTTCCTCTTCCTGCGCGACTGGCGCACCACGCTGATCCCCGTGCTGGCCATCCCGATCTCGCTGATCAGCGCCTTCTTCATCATGTACGTGGCGGGCTTCAGCATCAACATCCTCACCCTGCTGGGCATCGTGCTGGCCACCGGCATCGTGGTGGACGACGCCATCGTGGTGCTGGAGAACATCTACGCCAAGATCGAGGGCGGCATGGCGCCGATGCGGGCGGGGCACGAGGGCAGCAAGGAGATCACCTTCGCCATCATCAGCACCACGGTCACCCTGGCGGTGGTGTTCCTGCCCATCATCTTCCTCAGCGGCCTCACGGGGCGCCTCTTCCGCGAGTTCGGCGTGGTGGTGGCCGGGTCGGTGCTGGTCTCCGCCGTGGTCTCCCTCACCCTCACCCCCATGATGAGCGCGCGGCTGCTGCGGCACCGGGAGAAGCAGAGCGCCTTCTACGAGCGCACCGAACGGTTCTTCGTGGGCCTGACCGAAGGCTACGCACGGGCGCTGCGGCGGTTCCTGCGCTCCCGGTGGCTCGTCTTCCCCATCATCGCGGTCTCGATCGGGGCCATCGTGCTGGCGGGCTTCAACACCCCCAGCGAGCTGGCGCCCATGGAGGACAAGGGCCGCTTCCAGGTCATGAGCACGGCGCCCGAAGGCACCAGCTTCGACCTGATGAACGACTACCTCTCCGACATCATCGCCCTCGCGGACACGATGAAGGAGAAGCAGACGATCATCGCCGTGACCGCCCCGGGCTTCGGTACGGGGCTGCAGACCAATGCCGGCTTCGTGCGCGTGCAGCTGGTGGACGCCGAGCAACGCACGGCCACCCAGGACGAGCTGGCGACCCGGATGTCCGCTGCGGCCCAGAAGTACAACCTGGCGCGCACCTTCGCCGTGCAGGAGCCCACGATCGGTGGCGGGCGGAACAGCGGGCTGCCGGTGCAGTACGTGATCCAGGCGCCGGACCTCGAGCGGCTGCGCGGAGCCCTGCCCCGCTTCCTGGAGCGCGCGCAGAAGGACCTCACGTTCCAGACGGTGGACGTGAACCTGAAGTTCAACAAGCCGGAGATGAACATCGAGATCGACCGTGACCGGGCCCGGGCCATGGGCGTGAGCACGCTCGACATCGCGCAGACGCTCCAGCTCTATTTCGCGGGGCAGCGCTACGGCTACTTCATCTACAAGGGCAAGCAGTACCAGGTGATCGGCCAGGCGAGCCGCGCCGACCGCAGCGCACCGCTGGACCTGAGCAGCGCCTACGTGCGCAACGACCAGGGCGGGCTGGTGCAGCTGGACAACCTGGTGCACATGGTGGACCGCAGCAACCCGCCACAGCTCTTCCGCTACAACCGGTACGTGAGCGCCACGGTGAGCGCCAACCCCGCGCCGGGCAAGACCCTGGGCGACGGCATCGCCGCCATGGACCGCATCGCGAAGGAGGTACTGGACCCGAGCTTCAGCACCGCACTGGCCGGCGTCAGCAAGGAGTACGCGGAGAGCAGCAGCAGCCTGCTGTTCGCGTTCCTCCTGGCGTTCGTGCTCATCTTCCTCATCCTGGCCGCGCAGTTCGAGAGCTGGATCGACCCGCTGATCGTGATCTCCACGATCCCCCTGGCGCTCGCCGGCGCGCTCATGAGCCTCTGGATCGGCGGCCACACGCTGAACATCTTCAGCAACATCGGCATGGTGGTGCTCATCGGCCTGGTGGTGAAGAACGGCATCCTCATCGTGGAGTTCGCCAACCAGCGCCAGGAGCATGGCCTGCGGCGGCGCGAGGCGGTGATCGACGCCGCCCGCCAGCGTTTCCGCCCCATCCTGATGACCACGCTGGCCATGGTGCTGGGAGCCCTGCCCATCGCACTGGGCCTGGGCGCTTCGGCCAAGAGCCGCGTGCCCATGGGCGTCGCCATCATCGGCGGGCTGCTCTTCGCCCTCGTCCTCACCCTCTTCGTGGTGCCGGCGCTCTACAGCTACATGGCCAGCAACAAGGTCGAAGAGGCGGAGGCAGGCGACCCGGAAGCAACCCCACTGCACGCATGAGAACGCTGCTCTCCCTCCCCTTCCTGGTGCTGGGCCTCGGTGCGGCGGCCCAGCCCCTGCTCACGGCGGAAGAGGCCCTGCGCACCGCCCTGGAACGGAACTACGGCATCACCATCGCCCGGCTGGACGCGGAAAGCGCGCGGGTGGCCAACAACATCGGCGCGGCCGGGATGCTGCCCACGCTGGACGCCAACGGGCTCTACAGCATGGACCACGCCAGCACCAAGCAGCAGTTCTTCAGCGGCGAGCAGCGCAACGCGGACGATGCCAACGCGCAGACCGTCTCGGCCACGCTCACGCTGAACTGGCGCCTGTTCGACGGCCTGGGGATGTTCGCCGCCAAGGACCGGCTGGAGGCCCTGGAGCGCATCGGGGGCACGCAGCTGCGGCAGCAGGTGGAGGCCACCGCGTACGATGTGCTGGCCGGCTACTACCAGGTGGTGCAGCTGGAGCGGGCACAGCGCGTGCAGCGCAGCGGCCTGCGCACCTCGCAGGAGCGCCTGTCGATCGCCGGGACCGGCAAGCAGGTGGGCTCGTACTCGGGCCTCGACGTGGTGCAGGCGCGCCTGGACCTCAACGCCGACAGCGCGCAGCTGGTGGCCCTGGCCCAGCAGATCGCCGAGGCCCGCTCCGCCCTCAACCAACTGATGGCCCGCGACGTGTCCACCTCCTACACCGTGGACACCCTGATCCCCCCCACCGCCCCCCTGGAGCTCGCCCCCCTGCGCCAGGCCGCCCAAGGGGCCAACAGCTCCCTGCAGCTCGCCCGCGAGCAGCACCTGGCCGCCGACCTCGCGGTGAAGAGGCTGAAGAGCGCCCTCTGGCCCACGCTCGACGGCTATGCCGATTACGGCTACACCAAGAACACCAGCGCCGTGGGCCTTCTGCAGAGCAACCAGCGCACCGGGCCGGACTATGGGCTCCGCCTCTCCGTCCCGCTCTTCCACGGCGGCGTCACCGACCGGGTGGTCAAACTGGGCCGGATCGCCCAGCAACAGGCCGTGGCCGCCGAGGAGCAGGTGAAGCTGGACGTCGACCGGCAGCTGCTCGACACCTGGAACCGCTACACCAATGCCCACCAGCGCATGGACCTGGAAGAGGGCAACCTGGCGGGTGCGCGCACCCAAATGGACGTCGCCTTGGAGAGCTATCGCATCGGCGTGATCACCGCCGTACAATTGCGCGACGTGCAACAGGCCTTGATCGATGCGGAGAACCGCCTGCTCACCGCCCGCTATGAGGCGAAACTGGCCGAGCTCCAGCTGAACTGGCTGGCGGGCACCCTCCTCTGACCGCTCGGACAATATCGGCATCTTGCACCATGGGCAAGCGCGAGGGAAGGAGCTGGAGAACGATGGGATCGGCCGTGGGCTGTGCGCTGATCGCCGGCTGCGCCGCCCCCCCGGCGCCGGAGGCCGGCACACGCACCGTGGACACC